>NZ_VPED01000007.1:0-122313 GCF_013417335.1 Acinetobacter sp. YH16031 | reverse complement strand
ATAATTCAAGTGAATTTGTTTGAAAGAAGAACTTTAAAAGCTTTATTTTCACCCGATAAAATACCCATAAAACAAGAGGAAGCTCATTTGAGCTTCCTCTTGTGAAAAATTGTGGGACAGCAATGGCTACGGCGCTCTTTTTCATATGTCAAAATAATGACTGGATACAAAGAAAAATCTGCTGCGTACACAAACTATACAAATTTATATCTATAATTTTCAGACGTCTATTAAATAATCCATATAATTTACTTGAATATCTATAAATACAGGGTATGATGGCGATAACTAGAAAAATTCTTGTTTTGGTTAGTCTTCTTTTAAGTATCGCAGTTTTAGTCATAAACCTTCGTTTTAAAGATCAATAAGCTCCATCCTTTTTATTTTTCAAAGTTACAGCTAGTCATCTGAAATTTTGACTATAAATCCATAAGATTCAATAGGTTATATTATGTCTAACACAGTTACCGGTACAGTAAAGTGGTTCAACGAAACTAAAGGTTTTGGCTTCATTCAACAAGACAATGGTCCAGACGTTTTCGCTCACTTCAGCGAAATCCAAGGTTCAGGTTTCAAAACTTTAGCTGAAGGCCAAAAGGTTTCTTTCAGCGTAGCCCAAGGCCAAAAAGGTCCTACAGCGACTAACATCACTGCAATCTAATATTGCGAAGATGAAAAAAAGCACTCATTAGAGTGCTTTTTTTGTACCTTAAATTGGCTAATTTTAGTTTCCAGATCAATTAATTAAATTTTAAAGATAATTAAAAATATTCGCTTTTCATTCATCATCTTGTCCTAAATTTCTTCATCTAAATTTAGTCAGGTTAAAACATGAAGAAACTGAGAAGAAATTTGATGATTTTAAAATCAAAAATTGCCCATAAAAATATAGAAGTTTAATTAAAAATATTATTTATTAATTACTTAAATAAAAAGTTGAAAGAAATCCTAGAATTTACAAAAGTCTTGTCTATAGCTCCATCTTCCCTACATCACTGACTCCTATGATGAACTCATTGAATAAATATGAGTATGATCATGAAAAAACTAGTTTCTTCCTTAATGATTGGCTTGATCGCAACAACAGCTACCATGTCAGCAATGGCGGCTCCTGGACCGGATCATCGTCATCCAACGCCATCAGCGCATCATTTTGATAAGAAACCAATGCCGCATAAAGGTGGTTTCCATAAAGCACCTCCTAAAGCGCATTTTAACCAGCATGATCGTCATGATAAGTTTGGCAAAAAAGACCATAAAGGCTTTTTCAACAAAAATCATCACAATGGTCCGCATCACAAGTTACCACCTAAGTATCGTTAATCCGAATGGCTTAAATACATAGTGGAGAGAGAAGAAAAAGCCCGATGTAACTCATCGGGCTTTTTTAAACTGGATTAATTATTCGGATAGATTAGGCAACTAGAGAAACTCTTCAAGCACAGAGTTTAAAAAGATGTGACCTTGCTCAGTACATGCCAGACGTTCTGTATCTTCTACCATCAGTTGACGTTGACGCAATGAAGTCAGTAGTTCATTCAGTGTATCCAGACTATAGCCTGTTCGTTCAAGATAAAGCTTTGCTTCCACGCCATCATTTAAACGTAAGGCATTCATCATAAATTCAAACGGCATATCTGCCACTTCGATGCGCTTAAACTGCAAATGTTCAGCTGGCACTTTGGCTAAATAGTCTTTGGGCAAACGGGTTTTCTGGAAACGGTAAACACCATCCGGTTGAGTCACTTTGCCATGTGCCCCTGCTCCAATGGCCAGATAATCACCAAATTGCCAGTAATTCAGGTTATGTGCCGATGGTAATTCTTTACGCCAAGCAGAGACCTCATAATTGATAAAGCCATTGGCTTTTAAATAAGCCTCGCCCTGTTCCTGAATCTCTTCCAGTACTTCATCGACCGGTAAAATCGGTTGAGTACGGAAAAACACGGTATTCGGCTCAATAGTTAACTGATACCACGAAATATGCGTAGCACCATTCTCGACTGCCAGTTTAAGGTCATTGAGTGCCTGCTCCAGTGCCTGTTCAGGCAAGCCATGCATCAAATCCACATTAATCCGTTGAAAACCAGCATCACGCGCCAGGCCAATCGCCGAGATCGCATCTTCATTGCTATGAATTCGGCCCAGCTTTTTCAGATGCTTGGTATTAAAACTTTGCACGCCAATCGAAAGACGATTAATACCAGCTGCTAAATATCCAGCAAATGGATCATGCTCCACTGTACCCGGATTGGCTTCTAGCGTGATTTCACAATTCTCTTCAAAAGGAATCAGTGCTTTTAGTTCTGTAAATAGCCATTGATAACCTGCAGCAGAGATCAGTGACGGTGTTCCCCCACCGATAAATACACTATGAATCGAACGGCCTTGGGCAAAATCAACCTGAGTTTTAAAGTCCTCTACCAGCGCATGCAGATATTCCCGCTCTAGGTCTAAAGACAATTTTCCATTAGGCACGGCATGCGAGTTAAAGTCACAATACGGACATTTACGTACGCACCACGGCATATGGATATACAGGGATAAGGGAATAAGTGCAGGATTCAATTCAGCCAAAGAACTACTCAAAAACAACTACAAGATCTAGCGTAATTTTAACATGACTCGGCAACAACACTGCTAAAATTAAAATCGCCATCGCCTAATGCCTAAAAATTTAAATAGAATTAGATAGTTAAAATTATGAAAATATCCTCCCAGCTCCTTATTTTACTACCTTTGGTCTTTGCAATCGGGGTCTTGCTGACCTTACAGACGGCTATTAATACCCAATTAAAAGAATATTTATATTCTCCTATTCAAGCTGCATTTTTTTCCTTTTTGATTGGTACAATAGTACTTGCCGGCATCGTACTGTTTCAGTCGCATCCCAAACCAGGCTTACAGGAGCTAATTGCAGTTCCCTGGTATCTCTGGTTAGGTGGATTTTTGGGTGTTTATGCGATCAGCATGAGCATTTATGCTGCACCTAAAATGGGCTTCCTGACACTGACCGGAATGATTATTTTTGGTCAGATGGTGATGTCCATGATCGTCGATCAGTTTGGTCTGCTGGGCAATGAAAAAATGCCGGTGAACTGGCAACGTCTTTTAGGTGGCGTGGTGATTTTTATTGGTGTGCTTCTCACTTTACAACGCTAAACCTTATCTCTAAGCACATGATCACTAATGAGTAATTTTTGTGTCGAATGTTTTGACAGCCACAACCCGTCGTTATGAATTAAAACAATTGTTCCATCTGATGTTGCCCATTCTGGTCACACAATTCTCCCAGGCAGGTTTGGGCCTGATTGATACCATTATGGCCGGACGCCTCTCACCGACCGACCTGGCAGCGATTGCGGTCGGTGTCGGTCTCTGGATTCCAGTCATGCTGCTCTTTAGTGGTATCATGATCGCCACTACACCTTTAGTGGCGGAAGCCAAAGGCGCACGTACACCTGAAAAAATTGCCACAATTGCGCGGCAATCATTATGGGTCGCATTGATTCTAGGGGTGATTGCGGGTCTGGTATTGCAAGTTTTACCACTCACCTTACCTTTACTAGGTGTTCCAGAAAGTCTGCAACCTAAAGCTGGCCTGTTCCTGCATGCCATCGGCTTTGGTATGCCTGCTGTGACCATGTATGCGGCTTTACGTGGTTATTCTGAAGCCATTGGTTATCCACGTCCGGTCACTGCCATTAGTCTCATGGCGCTACTGCTTCTGGTTCCATTAAACTTCATTTTTATGTATGGAGTTGGCCCTATTCCGGCACTGGGCAGTGCCGGTTGTGGTTTTGCCACAGCAATTCTGCAATGGTTAATGTTACTCAGCTTAGCGCTGTATATTTTTAAAAATCGGGTTTATCAAAGTAGTCAGCCATTTAGTCACTGGGAAAAGCTGAACGGATATTGGCTGAAACGGATTTTAAAGCTGGGCTTTCCGATCGGACTGGCAATTTTCTTTGAAGTGAGTATTTTTAGTACCGCAGCGATAGTCTTGAGCCCATTGGGTGAAACCATTGTGGCCGCTCACCAGATTGCTATTTCTGTTACCTCACAGCTGTTCATGATTCCGATGTCTCTCGCCATTGCACTAACCATTCGGGTGGGAACTTATTATGGTGAACAGAACTGGGATGCCATGCGTAGAGTACAAGGCTTAGGTCTGATGACCGCGACGATTTTGGCTCTGCTCATCATGTTATTACTCTGGGTGTTCCGTAGTGAAATCGTAGCGCTTTATACCTCTGATCCTATGGTGACCCAGATTGCGCTTTATCTGGTGCTCTTTGCAGTGGCCTATCAGCTGATGGATGCCTGGCAGATCAGTGCTGCAGGTTGCTTACGCGGTATGCAGGATACCAAAGGCCCAATGTGGATCACCATGATTGCTTACTGGGTGATTGCCTTCCCGGTGGGGGTTTATTTGTCCCGTTTTGGAGATATGGGGGCGGCAGGCGTCTGGGTCGGACTGATTGTCGGTCTCAGTGTGGCTTGTGTCCTGCTGCTGGCACGGCTTTATGGTAATAATAAACGTTTAAGCCAGCATGCCTAATCCTCTTATTATTTAAAAAGATGCATTGAATTACTGATTTAACGCATCTTTTAATCCCTGTGGAATTTCCGACTCATCCGCCACTTCCTTAATCACCACTTGCCCGACAATGACATCTGTTCCATTAAAGGTCATGGTCGGTGCACCATAAAGTTCATAGCCTTCATTGAGTGCCTTGGTCACACGGGCACAAAAATTCACATCATCTTTGCCAGTAAAATATCGATAGACTTTCATTGAAATTTCTTGATCTTGAGATGCCATTATTTTAAGCCTTTCCTCATAGAAAGGAACTTAAAAACCATGCTTTGCTCTCTTCAGAATAATTAAATAATTGATTTAAAAACTGCCGTACATACGCCGAGTTGGTTTAAAAATTGCATAAATCAAGTGAACAATATCAAGCAAATATGAATACTTTGAGAAGCTTTGCAACATAACATCTACAATTAAATATAGGCAATTTATAGTTTGTCACCTATGATCAAATACACCCATAAAAATGGTGATTTTGAGGAATCTCGCATGGCAAAAACGGCTCGAACGCCTGGTCGCCGCTTTATGAAATTGGCTGGAATGACCGCAAGTATTGCAAGTAAAACCCTATCCAATTCGATTAAAAATTTAACTGCGGATGAAGAGCAGAAAAATGCTGCACGCAGTAAATTATTTCAGGATATTGGAGTACAGATTGCTGATACCTTGGGGGAGATGAAAGGTGCGGTGATGAAAGTCGGCCAGATTGCCTCGCAATATAAAGATATTTTTCCGCCTGAAGTTGCTCGAGCCATTTCCAAATTGCAACGTCAGGCTCCACCGATGCCATTTAAAGAGATTCAGTCACAGGTCGAAAAAGAATTAGGCAAATCCTTGCAAGATCTATTCCAGCAGTTTGATGAGCAGCCTTTTGCCGCAGCCTCGATCGGACAGGTGCATAAAGCGACGCTACCCGATGGCCAGCAGGTTGTGGTCAAGGTGCAATATCCGGGGGTAGAAGAAGCCTGTGAAAGTGACCTGAAACAGGTTCGTCTCGCCTTACGTTTGATGGGTGTACTGAAAATTGACCGCAAATTGCAGGATCAGCTCTTCAAAGAAATTCAGCATAGCTTGGACAATGAACTCAATTATGAAATTGAGGCACAGAATCTGGAAGTGGCGCGCGCTTTTCATGAATCACTCGATCATCAAATTGTGATTCCAAAGGTATTTAGTGAGTACTCTTCCCGCCATATTCTGACCCTAAGCCTGGAACAGGGTGAAAGTATGGAAACGGCCAGCCAATGGCCGCTAGAAACCCGTAATGCCCTAGGCCGCCGTTTATTCCGTGCGATTGGTCAGGAAATTTTCTATCTGAAACGTTTCCACTGTGATCCACATCCAGGGAACTTTGCCTTCCGTGAAGATGGCTCGGTGATTATTTACGATTACGGCGGTGTTAAAACGCTTTCTACCGAGATCATTACCCATTTCAAGGAACTGATCCATGCAGCCCGGGATAAGGATATTTCGACCATTGAACAGCAACTGGATGCCCTGCATACCCTGACAGAAACCGGAAAATTCCCGGCCGATCTGTATGAGCAATGGCTAGAAGTGCTGATGCGTCCTTTAACTACCAATTATGATTTTGCTGAAAACTCAGCACATCATGATGGAATGGAATTGCTCAAACCTTCTCTGAAATATTGGGATGTATTCAAACCGTCGCCAGATACCCTGATGGTGAACCGTACTATTTCCGGACAATACTGGAACCTGATTCATTTGAAAGTACATGATGATTTGAGTGATGTATTTGAGGAAATTGTGCCAAGTCGCAGTTAGGTTGAAGTAATAAGCTTACAAGCTGTAACCCTACTTCACTTGAAACACCAAATGTTACATTATAACATTACTCTTAAATTACAAGAGGAACATTACGATGCGTCCAGACATTCATCCAGAATATCGAGAAGTTTTATTTCATGACACCAATGCTGATGCCTACTTCGTGATTGGCAGCACCATGACTTCTAGCCAGACCAAGGAATATGAAGGTAAAACCTATCCTTATGTCACCCTGGATATTTCAAGTGCTTCACATCCGTTTTATACCGGTGAGCAACGTCAAACCAGCAATGAAGGTCGCGTAGCGAGCTTTAACAAACGTTTTGCCCGTTTTAAACGTGGTTAAACTTAAAACCTCCGATTTTTCTCTCAATTTAAATCGTGGTTTATGTCAGGAAATTACCTCCAATTTCCTGACTTTTTTATGCCTGCGCCAAAGCCAGCTGGGTGAAATAAAAGCCCACACCCAGCATAAATACTCCGACAATCACACTAGAGATCACATAACTCAAGGCGATTGTAACTGCACCCTGCTTAAGCAGCTGAAAAGTTTCTAGCCCAAAACTGGAAAAAGTCGTAAAGCCGCCCAAGATGCCTACCATCAAAAATAACCGTGCTTCAGTTTGCAGGAAACTGTATTTCTGGCTAAAGGCAAAGAAAATCCCGGCAAACAGACAGCCTATAATATTGATCCACCAGGTCGGCCACGGAAATAGCATGTGTGGCTTGGCAATTAGCATTCCTGTTCCATAACGCAGTGTTGCCCCAATCGCGCCGCCCATTGCCACCAAAAGCCAGTTCATATCTACACCATCCTTATCCGATCTTAACTTTCGTCAGCCACCATGGGGGACGAGAATAATGAATAACATCATGCACCTAAAATTGCAGAATGAACATGGATCTTTGCCAAAAAATTGGTATATTCGACGCCATTCAAATTGATTTAAGTCTAGAGGGAATCCACATGGCTCAGGAATTACTGGCTCAATTTGCTGCGGGCGAAGCTAAATTTGTAGATGTGATTGCATATATCGATGCGCGCTATGCTCATACACCCACTGCTTTTAAAAATGGCCAACAGGTTAATGCTGCCACTGAAAACCAAGGCAGTGCCAAAGTATTTTCATTTGCCCAACTGAATGGTCTGGATCAGGCACAAACCTTGAGCCTGTTTGCAGAACACTATGCGGCTGTACTGGCTACACCAGAAGCAACGGATCACCAGAATATCCGCCAGTTCATGCAAAATGGCTGGGATGGCATTGCCTTTGAAGGTGAAGCACTGGCTGCCAAATAAGTTATTCTGCCAAATAAAAAACCGCCTATTTCTGGCGGTTTTTTATATCAAAATAACAGAACAAGATGACATTCATATTTAAGATTAAATTTTTTTTGGAAGAAGTAATTCACTTTAAAAATGAAAAACTATAAGGCTAAAAATAAATTAAATATCAATAAAGCCTGGTCACCCTGAAGCACTCCAAGCAACCCTTTCAGAAAGCCATAAGTTTTCCAGTTTTAACCTTTACCCACTTTCTCAATCCACTTGATTGAGCTGACCCGAAACACTTCACAAGCACCATCACCGGTATCGGTTGGAGTTAAAGAAGATTTCCAGACAAGGTCTTTATCACGTACCTCAACCAGTTCACCTTGCAAACGTACCAGATCACCACGTTTCACCTGTTTAATCGCTTTGGCAATTTGTGGATTGGCAGGAATGATGTGCATATTGGATACCATCTGTTTGGCCTGTTCAATGGGCACTGGCACGCGATCCATTTTCCAATTCAAATAACGGTTATACTGGTTGACTGTAATGTGCCGGGCAATTTCAGGCTGTGCAAACAGCCCCCAACTCACCGCATAATCGATCGGAGAGAACTTGGCCTGCTCATCGTCGGTATAAATTTTTGATCCCAGAATGCGGAAATCACCTTTAAACGGCTGCAAGACTGAAATAGATTGGTCTTTAGCCATCGGTGGCAGTCCTTTGGCAACATTATGGTCTACAGAAGTGTGACCATAAAGCGGTAGTAAAAGACTGGCCGCCAAAGCATAGTATCGAAGATGTTTGAACATAATTCTGTCTTTATTCCATCAAATCTTTTCAAGAATATCTTGTTTGATAGTACGATTTTTTTAATGAATAAATAGTTGAAATTAGTAACAAGTTGATCAATTTTGGTGAGCAGAGATCTTTAGCTAATCTAATTATTTTCGGTTAATCTAGGCTTGTCTAAAAATCATTTGAATGCGACCATGCTGTATAAATTCTATCAACAACATATTTTTCCGCATCTGCTGAATCAGGTCATGCAGACTCCATCCCTGATGGATTTACGCCGTGAATTATTATTACCTATTACAGGTGAAGTTCTGGAAATTGGCTTTGGTACAGGATTGAATCTGCCTTTTTATCAGGCCGTCGATAAAGTCTATGCGCTGGAACCTAATCCGGACATTTTTAAACTGGCTGAGCAGCGTATCAGTCAAAGCCCTTTTGCAGTCGAACAGATTCAGGCTCGTGCAGAAGCCCTGCCTTTCGCAGAAAATAGTCTGGAAAATATTGTATCAACCTGGACCTTATGCAGTATTCCGGATCTGCATCAAAGTCTGCATGAAATTTACCGGGTTCTGAAGCCAGACGGCCATTTTCATCTGGTTGAGCATGTATTAAACCGAGAGCATCTCAACATTCAGCGCTTGCAGCATTTACTCACCCCGATTCAGAAGAAAGTGGCAGATGGCTGTCATCTTAACCGGGATATTGAAACCGCTCTTTTAGAGGCCGGGTTTGAACTGGATGAAGTTCATTATATCGATGCAGAAGGTATTCCAAAGATTGGTCAGCGTATGCTGCTGGCACGAGTACATAAACCGCTTTAATCTAGCACTTTTAAATCAGTTATTCTAAACAGCCGGCATTGGGCTGATCTTGGATTGCCTTTTCCAACCTGAAATTCTTGCTGGCTGGCCGCTGATTTGACCTGTACCCAGTCCCCTTGCAGCCAGATCCGCTGATCTGCTTTTAAACGGCGAACCTTATTGGCAACAGCTTCGCTGGCGGCAATCACACTCAGGTTCAGCAGATGAGGTTGAATATTCGCAGGATTGGCCTGTGCGTCTGTAGCGGTCATATTAAAACAACGCCTGTCCTGCTCAAGCTTGAATGGTTTAAATACAGCACTGGATACTTCCGGTACTGCCAGTAACAGATCAATATTGCTGACATAGGCTAGATCATTAAAACTTCCCACCACCGGACTGGCTGGATGAATGGTACGGCGCTCAGGCCCATAATACTGTTTGGCCAGTACGCGATATTCAGCCTGATGCGGCTCAATCGATTCTACTTGAAAATTTTTGAGTACTCCGGCCTGCTCCAGATTCGGAATCGCCCGAAAGTATTCCGACCAGATCCATAGTCCAAGCGCAAACAGTGCTGCGGCAATAATCAGTTTATCCATAGTGTAGAGTTGAAGCTTGCTGTCCTTCAATCTTCAAAATCAATCCGGATGGTCTCAAAACGTACCCGCCCTTCCTGAATGGCTTGAGCAATTGCCATCTGGCCTTTGGTCAGACGTGCACCCCCACTTTTAATATCAATCAAAACCACTTCAATATCTTCAGCCAGCCCTTCACCATCACGAAAATCGGTATAACCATCAAAAACCACATAATCTACCGGATCGCCCAGAAATTTGGCATCACTAGGCAGATATTGAAACTCTGGCATGATCGGTGCCAACTGCTCGGCCATTTTGCCTTTGAGTACCGCACGACTGGTATTCACACTGCGTTTTTGTGCAGCAACTAAAGCTTGCTGATGTTCCAGCTCCAGCTCGGCAATATATTGTTCATATTCTGCTTTAATTCGACCATTTCGCGTCTGGCCCAGAATCAGGGTAGTTAAAACTACTCCAATACAGGCACCAATCAGCATAGCCATTCCAATGGACATTCAATCTTCCTAATCTGCTTTATTTTTCTGCCTACCTTCGACTGAAGTTGAAAGGGTCTGCCATCCAGTAAGCCTGCAAAGAATGATATGCTAGGCGGGAGCAGAATTAAATCATTCCGGGTCATGAAAACTATTTTAGTTGCAAATCAGAAAGGTGGCTGTGGTAAAACCATTACTGCGATTAGCCTGGCAGCTGCCCTGGCACAAAAGGGTTATAAAGTTGCTCTGGCTGATGCGGACAGCCAGAAATCGACCTTGCAATGGCTGAAACATCGCCCAAAAGATGCCGCACCGATTCAGAGTCTGGACTGGCGAAATGCCAAATCGATTGGGGATGCGCCTAAAAACTTGGAATATCTGATTATCGATGCACCCGGAGCGCTGAATGAAGATCATGCCGAACAGCTAATTAGTGAAGCAGATGCCATCATTACCCCGTTGCAGCCTTCATTTTTTGATATCGATTCTACCCGCCGTTTTCTCAAGCACTTGCAGGATATTAAACGCATCCGTAAAGGCAAGGTTGAAATTCTGCTCCTCGCGAACAGAACCAAACCTAATGCAGCCAGTAATCAGGACATTCAGCAATTCTTTAATAAAATTAATCAGCAACCGGTTGCCTGGATTTCTGAACGTGCACCCTATAGCCGGCTGGCCATGCAAGGCCTGTCTATTTTTGATAAACAGCAGAAGATGTACCGGGAATTACAGGATCAATGGCAACCTTTATTGAATGCCATTATTGACGATCCAAGCCAATGGTTCTAGTTCTGTTATTTTTAGCCTCTTCTTTTTATTCTTGGGAAAATAATCGTACTACTTCCTGCACTATCGTTTTCGATCGCTTTTTTTTCAGTTAATATGCCTGACACGACCTAAAAAAATGAGCTTCTAAATTCAGTGCAACAATACGCGCCTACACTACAAAAAGTCTTATTATTTGGACTATTTTTCATTCTGATTTTCTTGAGTTTTCACATACTCAAGTATTTCATCATTCCTGTAGTTTGGGCAGCCATTATTGCGTACATGACCTGGCCGCTGTATCAGTCGATCTTAAGAATGAGTGGCAATCGGCCGACACTGAGTGCAACCATTATGATTCTGGGCGTGATTCTGGTATTTGGTTTGCCTTTTATTTTTGCCATTTTTATGTTGCAACATGAAGGCCGGAACCTATATTTTGAATTGCAGAAACAGGTGTTCTCAGGTCATCTCAGCGTTCCAGATTTTATTCGTGGCCTGCCGCTTGTGGGTAAAGAAATTACCCGCACCCTGAATGAGATTAATGCCGATCCAAACAGCATTGCACAGACCATTTCCGTCTGGATTCAGGGTCATCTGAATTACGGTAAAGTTGTGCTGAATGAAATCAGTAAAAATGTCTTCAAGCTGTGTTTTGCCGTGCTATCATTATTCTTCTTCTACCGTGATGGACATACCATTCTGAATCAGGTGCGTAAAGCCTTTGAGATGGTAGTCGGTCCACGTATTCACCATTATCTGGCGACAATTTCAGATACCACACGTGCGGTGGTCTATGGGGTAGGTTTAACGGCGATTGCCCAGTCTTTACTGGCAGGTATCAGCTACTTTGTAGCTGGCGTACCGAACCCGATGGTACTGACCATTATCACCTTTATTTTTGCTTTAATTCCTTTTGGTCCTCCAGTCGCTTATGGTGCAGTTTCGCTATGGCTGTTCTCGCAAGGACAAACCATTGAAGCTGTTGGCGTCATGGTCTGGGGTGTCTGTATTGTGAGTACAGCGGATAACGTGATTCGTCCACTGGTCATTTCAGGTGCAACACAAATTCCATTCCTGCTGATCATGTTTGGTGTCTTAGGTGGCATTGCCAGTTTCGGTCTGGTCGGTGTCTTTATTGGACCGGTGATTCTGGCCGTACTACTGGCCATCTGGCGTGAATGGCTGCATGAAAGCAACCTGAATGAACCTTTGATGATGCCTAAAGCCACTATGGCGCATGAGGTTGAACCAAAGAAAAAATTCCGTCTGCGCCGCAACAAGACACCGAAATCACAAGACTGACTGGCTTAAACAAATTAAAACATTTAAGTACCGATTTTCCATAGTGCTTTTGGTCTTGCTCTGTTTCAATAGATTCCGAAAAGCAGAATAAAGATCAAGGTGTGATAATTATGTCTTCATTGTTTAAACTTACAGCTTTGTGCGCAGTCAGTGCCGCACTTTTTACCGGTTGCGCTTCAACCTCTACTTCGACTGAAAATGTTAAAACCGTGACCCTGAATGCAGTCTCTGCACAGGGCGTCGGTGAATCAATTGGTACCGTATTATTGAGTGACAGCCCGGCGGGCCTGGTGATTCGTACTAACCTGAAACAGCTTCCTGCGGGTGAGCGTGGTTTCCACATTCATGAAAATGGTTCATGTGCACCGGGTGAAAAAGATGGCAAACCAGGTGCTGCACTTGCTGCCGGCAGTCACTACAACCCGAATCAGGCACCTCATCATGGCACACCCATGACGGGTCATCTGGGTGACTTACCAGCCCTTAAAGTAAACACTGATGGTACAGCACGTGTGACTCTGCTTGCGCCACGCCTGAAACTGGCAGATGTTCAGGGTCGTGCCATCATGGTCCATGCAGGCGGTGATAACTATTCAGATGAACCGCAGCCATTAGGCGGTGGCGGTGAACGTATTGCATGTGGCGTAATCTGATTTATTACAGATTATTAGCATTTAAAAACGGGCTTATTGCCCGTTTTTTAGTAGACATTTCTTCTGAAATTGGCGCTTAAATTGCATTCAAAACCGGCAGTCAAATACCACGGATCATATTCTTGTGAATAGCTCAGATTCCATGTTGCATCCTCTTCATCACATACTTAAAAAAGCCCTGTTACCTTTTCAGTCCAGTGCTTTGATGACTTATTGTTTGCAGATGTTTATTGTGCTTTCAGGAACGACTTTTGGTCTAAAACTTCTCGGCTATGAGACTTTGATTGTTCCGGTTACTTTAGGAGCAATTGCCACTGCCCTGACCGATTTTGATGACCGTTTAAGTTTAAGGCTGCGTAATCTGGGGCTGGTCATGCTGCTGTTTTTTGCAGTCAGTAGCATGCTGGAATTTCTGCATCTCTATAAAATCTGGTTTGCACTGTGGTTATCACTTTCTAGTGCCGTATTTATCTTGATGGGGGCTTTGGGACAGCGCTATGCCACCATTTCTTTTGGCACTGTATTGCTGTCCATTTACACCATGTTTGGCTTGGGAGAATATGGACACTGGTATGAGCAGCCGTTGTATTTTGTAGTTGGGGTGCTGTGGTATGGCCTGACTTCGATTCTGTTTTACCTGATTCGCCCAACTTTACAGGTTCAGGAAAATCTGTCCATCAACCTGCAACAGATGGCGGAGCTGCTATCGACCAAAGCCAAATTATTTGATCCCGATAATCAGAATAATGTCGAGCCGCTGCTCTACGAGCTTTCCTTAAAAAATACCCAAGTCATTGAAAGCTTTAACCGCACCAAAGATTCTTTACTGACCCGACTCAAAGCCTCACGTCCGAATCATAAAACTATTTACTGGCTGAATCTTTATTTTCTGACCCAGGATATCCATGAGCAGGCAACTGCCAACTATCTACATTATGAGCAGATTCACCAGCATTTTAGCCGTACCGATCTGATCTTTCGGATTCAGAAAAATATCCATTTACAGGCACTTGCCTGCCAGCAATTGGCTGCTTGCGTATTGCGTAATGAAACTTATCAGCTTCCTGAACAGCATCAGCTGGCACTCAAAGCATTAGAAGCTTCCATGCAGGACTGGATTGCCCAGCATCCACAGAATATTGAGGTAAAAAACTTACAGCTCATTCTGAGCAATCTGCTGAGTGTGCATGAGCAGCTGCAACATTTGCAGGATGGACAAGCCATTTACCGTCCAGATTATCCAAAGCATTTTGATGATTCCAGCCTGTTTGATGATGATCTGCGTGGACCTGCGGATTTCTGGCTGAAATTAAAACCCCATTTGGGACCGCAATCGGCGCTGTTTCGTCATGCGGTGCGGATCGCTTTGGTCTTTCTGGTTGGCTATGCGATTTCCCTATTACCCTTTGCCAAAAATGGCTACTGGATATTGCTGACCAGTCTGTTTGTCTGCCAGATCAGTTATTTCGCTACCAAAAGCCGTTTAAAACTGCGGACTTTGGGTACATTGCTCGGCGTCATTCTGGGCATTCCAATCCTGTATTTTGTGCCAAGTATTGAAGGCCAATTGCTGCTCACAGTTATTTTCGGTGTCGGCTTTTTCTATTTGCGTTCCAAGAAATATGCCATGGCCACATTGATGGCAACCTTAGTGGTACTGCTGATTTTTAATCTGAAAGGTGCAGGCTATGCAGTCATTTTGCCAAGAATTATCGATACCCTGATTGGCTGTCTGATCGCCTGGCTGGCGGTCAGTTGTATCTGGCCTGACTGGAATTTCCGTAATATTTCCAGCAATATTAAAAAGTCTTCCCAAGCGACGCTGAACTATTTACTGGCTATTCTGGAGCAATATCAGCATGGCAAAAATAACAGCATTGCTTATCGGACAGCACGTCGTTTGGCCCATAATGCCCAGATTGACCTTTCCAATATGATTTCCAGTCTGAGTACCGAACCAAATCCAGATCCAGTGCTGATTCGTAATGCGTTTCGCTATCTGGTCTATAGTCACAGTCAGCTCAGTTATATTTCCGCATTGGGTAGTCATCGTGAACAGGTATCTGATCCACAAATTCTGCAACTGCTCTCTGCCTGTCAGCAGACCTTAACCTCTGCCCTATCAAATCCTGAAAATGTATCGCAGCAGGACATTCAGGCTCAACTGGTTGAAATCCGGCAACTGAGCCAGCAGGAACATATTTCCACCCACTTGCTGCTGGTGCTTAAACAGATCAGTCTGTTACTGGAAACCTTGCCTGAATTATTGTCTTTAAGACAGCAATTACTAGCTGTTGAAATCAAATAACCAAGCAGATTACTAGGATATAAGTATTTAAAATAATTCATTTTATTCTATAAATTTCTTTTGCTTAAATCGGCAGATTGGGTACACTCAAGCCTGATTGAATAGAACATAGAAGAGTGAGCGCGCGTGAATATTAAAACTTTACGTCTGGTTGGATTGCTTGAAGGTATTTCATTTCTGCTGCTGTTATTTATTGCGATGCCGGTTAAGTACATGATGGATAACCCGATTCTGGTGAAATATATCGGCATGGGTCACGGCGTTCTTTTCGTGCTTTTTCTTGTGGTGTTATTTGCGGTCTGTGAAAAACAGAAATGGTCTCTGAGTATGTTTATTCTGGGCTTGATCGCGTCGATTCTGCCGTTTGGACCATTTATCTTTGATATGAAATTAAAGAAGTTGGAGCAGCCGGCTGAAGCTTAACTTTTGGATTCTAATCATTATTAAATCAATCATGGATGTTTTCTCTCCTTTTAGGAGATGAGTAGCACTGCTGCGCAAAGGTAAGGTTATTTTATTGATATTTCCCTCTCTCTCCCATAGGGAGAGAGAACATTCAATACTTTTATTTGAGGCAAATAAAGTAAATAGCTTCATTCGATTAAATATTTAAGAGAAAGGAATTCTTTTAAAACTCCCCTCGCCCTTTTCTTTCCAACATCACCTGTTTCAGCTGCATACGTGGCAAGCTAAACCACAGCGCAATTAAAATAAACGAGGCACCGCAATAAGCCCAAAGATCAAAAGCTTCATAAGCGATTCTGACCACTTCAATCACGATAAAGAAACTCAGCATCATCAAGATAGATACCGTTGCCGCAACCGTGCCTTTAGACACTTCAGATGACATCAGCGCAAAACGGTACAATACTGAGAAGCTGATCCCTTCACCCAGACTGATGCAAGTCGTACCGATAATCAGGCAATGCAGAAAATAATCCGGAATCAGCATCCCCACTAAAAGCAAAATGGTTCCAAACAACATCAATGGCACACCCAGCATCACTGTTTTACCGAGCGGCATCTTGTCGATAATTCTTAGCAGAATGATATTGCCCAGAATCAGGCCACCCAATACCGGAAACTGAGCCAAGCCATATTGCATGCTGCTCAAGCCCAATTCTTCAACCAGAATCACGGGAGATAAGGCAATCCATAGCATCAATGGCAAGCTCACCAGTGGCAATGCCATAGACATGATCACAAAACGCTTATTTTTCAGAACCTGTTTAAAGTCATCGATAATATAGCTAAGTGGCTGTTTGGGAATACTGATGTTCGGATTCGGCATTTTCGCTTTCAGTCCAAACCAGCTCAAAAAAGCTAGACAGGCAATTCCGATAAAGCCCCAGTGCCATGAAACATGATCAATCATAAAGGCGCCAACCACCGGCCCTAAAAGTGGTGCCAGCAAGGAGACATTGGCCATAAGAGCCATGACTTTAATGGCATCGCGTTCTTCAAAATTTTCCTGAATCGCGGCATACCCCACAGCAGCAATAAAGGACAAGCCAAAACCTTGTAAAAAGCGCAGGAACAGAAAGCTTTGAATATTCGGTGTGAGTAAAATTACCAGACAGCAGATTACAAAAAATGCCACGCCACCGAGCAGAACTTTTTTACGGCCTAAACGGTCTGATAAGGGTCCTAAAATTGCTGCGACAAATGCTCCACCCAACAGGAAAAAGGACATGGAAGATGGTGCCCAGGAACTGCTCACGCCAAAATCACGGGTAATGGCCAACATGGCCGGCTGGATCAGGTCATTACAGATATAGACGGAGAATTCAAACAGCACCAGTGCCAGAGGGAACATGAGTGTGGCACGGGTCAGTTTGTGGGTTTGGACGTTTTGCATGAGAGGCTTTTATGCTCAATTACTCTTTTTAGAATTTTAAAAGAGCTAGATTTCAATAAATGAGGGCAGTTTAGCAGAGTTTGATTTTGAAGTCTGCGAGGATTACTGTGAGCTAAAAAATCAACAATTTCTCAAAATATTAATAAAAATTAATTTACTAGAATGCAAATATTTTCATTTAATTAACATTAAAAACTATCTTTTTCTGACCTTTTATTTCAATTTCAAATTGAAAATCTTGAAGGTTATCAAAATTAAAGTCTGTAATTTTAATAAACAAATTTTCATCTTCTAATGGATAACTTAACTTTAATTTATTTATTTCATCATTAATGATTTTCTCAACATCTAGACAAATATCGTCATATTTCATCATAACCTGGATTGAACCATAGAAATTAAAAGCTGATTCCGAACAATATGTAGAATCATTAATCTTAATAAAGTAGTTTATTGATTTATTTCTAAAGAATAAAATTTCATCATCCGTTAAGGTAGAGCCTTGTATACCATTTACTTTTCTATGGGAAATTAAATCTGGTCTTTCATTGTCTAAAATCTCCAAACTGTTTTGTAAATGCCACTCTCCATGTACTGCCGATCTAATAAAAAATATTTCTTCTTCATTTATATAAGCAAATATAACTGTCTTTGTCCCTTTTACCATTTTTTTATGTTTAGGATCTTGATAGACACCTAAATGTAAATGATGAATACCGAAGTCATAAAGCATTAAGTCTCTTGCATTTCCATTAAATAACTTTCGACTTTGATGTTGATAAATTCCTCCTTTACCATGAATAAACTTCTCTATTAATAATTTGAACCCAGCTTCATTCTTAATGGGTATTGAAAAATCTTTAGCAAAGCTAATTTTTCTTGGTTTATCTTCTATAAACCAATGTTTCAATTTCAAAAGCTGTTCAAAAGCGCTATTATTTTTAGATATTTTATATTCTATATTTTTTAAAAATTTTGTCGCTAATTCATCTAAATCCTTCGATACTAATTTACGAATATCCATTATTTTTCCAAAAACAAAAAAGCGTATCAATAAGATACGCTTTTAACGAAGTTTTGTTTAAAGATCAAACATTATTATGGACAGACTGCTTTCTGGAAAGTTTTGGTATTTGAACCACGAGCACACTGATAGAACTTTTCAGTATTGTGCATTTTCCAGTTTTTCTCTTCTTTCCTAAAATGATAAATGGTCTGAATCGATCTCACCGAGTCATCCATCAAACCTGTTTCAGTCACTTTTACCTGTCCAACTGTCGGTGACTCAACACGATTAAAGAACTGACGAATCTCGACTGTTGCCAGTTCTTCACGCAGGTCAGGCCTCATTTTAAGCACCTGATCCAAAGGTGTATCTGAAGAAGACTGCACTTTTGCAATCACTTTCTGGGTAGTCGTACAACCTGATGTCATCACACCCAGACCTAAAATTGTAACCGCCAATAACCGTAACATATTGTTTAACCCAGATTATCTTTATTATGCAGAAATTATCATGCCGGGCTTTTCAGCTTAACGCTATTTAGACTCTGTAAGCCCAGTTACAGAGCAATAAAAAAAGCGCACCTTTCGATGCGCTTTTGTAAATCTATTCCGATTAAAGATCAAATAGTTTGCCTGGGTTCATGATGCCATTTGGATCGAACACTTTTTTCAAGGCTTTCATGTATTCGATTTCTTCAGCTGAACGGGTGTATTCAAGATAAGGTTTCTTGGTCATACCCACGCCATGTTCCGCAGAAATTGAACCGTCATATTTTTTCACAGTATCAAATACGTACTTGTTCACGACTTGGCATTTCGCAAAGAATTCATCTTTGGTCAGGTCAGCCGGTTTCAGGATATTCAAGTGCAGGTTACCGTCACCGATATGACCAAACCAGCAGATTTCGAAGTCTGGGTAGTTTTCATTCACGATTGCATCGATTTCTTTAATAAATGCCGGTACGTGAGTGATCAGTACAGAGATATCGTTTTTGTATGGAATGAATGGAGCGATTGACTCAGAGATGTCTTCACGCAGACGCCATAAGCTATGTACTTGCTCAAGACTTTGGCTCATCACGCCATCCAGCACCCAACCCTGTTCCATACAGTGCTCGAAGATTTCCATCGCCTTGTCCATAATCGGCTCAAACGGCGCTTCAAATTCAAGCAATACATAGAATGGACATTCAGTTTCAAATGGACGCTGTACATGACCATTGGCCAATACTTTTTGCATCGCCAGCTCACCGAAGAACTCGAATGCAGTCAGGTCGATTTTTGCCTGGAAGGCATGTAACACTGGCATGATCGCATCAAAATCAGGGACGCCTAGTACCAGCACTTGCAGGTCGTGTGGCTGACGCTCAAGTTTGATTTCTGCTTCAGTGACTAAACCTAAAGTACCTTCACCACCGATGAACAGGTGTTGTAACGCATAACCAGTCGCGTTCTTGATCATGCCCTTGTTCAGACGCAGCACATCACCTTTACCAGTCACTACAGTCAGGCCAAGCACCCAGTTACGGGTCATGCCGTATTTGATCACTTTAATACCGCCGGCATTGGTGCCGATGTTCCCGCCGATCTGGCTTGAACCAGAAGAGGCAAAATCTACCGGGTAATACATGCCCTGCTCTTCAGCATAGTTTTGCAGCTGTTCAGTCACCACACCTGCCTGTACGCGCACCATACGGTCTGCCGGGAAGAATTCCAGAATCTGGTTCATCTTGTCCATGCTTACCACAATCTCGCCATTCGCAGCGACAGCGCCTGCAGATAGACCTGTACGGCCACCTGATGGTGTTACTGCAACATTGAACTGGTTGGCAAGCTTCACAATTGCTTGAACCTGTTCAGTCGAAGATGGGAAAACGATGACCGATGGGTTTGGATCAAAGTGTTTGGTATGATCACGACCCCAATTCTGGAGGCTGTCCGCATCAGTTTTAATACGGTTTTCACCCACAATTGCAGTCAATTGGGTCAATAACTCTGGGGTTAAAGCGACTGGAGCATTCATCGTTTGCAGACCTAGCATGAATTAAACAAGAGAGACCTCGCCGGTTTATTTGTATATTTTTCAGGCATTAAAACCTATATACAAAGCAGGCGAAACATGATGATTAAAGCACCAAAACTGGCAGCTTAAACAGCATGGCGCAATATTATAAGCTATTTTTGGGGCTTTCCCTTAAAAAATGACAATTTTGATAATATACCTTTGAAAATGATAGTTTAATTCAACCAGTTCTATCATTTTCACTACTATCACTTGCAAAAATAGCTGATATTGTAGTCATCAAGGAAATGTATAACCGCCCCATTCCTGTGCTATTATACCGCGACTAAATTTGGCCTTTGTAGCGGAGCCGTAATGAGCCAACATCTATCTCTACCTAAAGATAAAATCCGTTTTCTATTGTTAGAAGGCGTTCACCAGAACGCAATCGATACATTGAATGCAGCTGGATATACCAATATCGACTATCGCAAAACAGCGCTTGAGGGTGAAGCACTGAAAGAAGCGATTAAAGATGCACACTTCATTGGTATCCGTTCCCGTACTCAGCTCACTGAAGAAGTGTTTGAAGCTGCGAACAAACTGATCGCGGTAGGTTGTTTCTGTATCGGTACCAACCAGGTGAACCTGGATGCAGCAATGCGTCGCGGTATCCCAGTATTCAACGCACCATATTCAAATACACGTTCGGTTGCTGAACTTGTACTTGCTGAAGCGATTCTTCTTCTTCGCCGTGTACCTGAAAAATCTACAGATACACATGCAGGCGGCTGGAACAAATCTGCTGTAGGTTCATTCGAAACTCGTGGTAAGACTTTAGGTATCGTTGGTTACGGTTCAATTGGTTCACAACTTTCTGTCCTTGCTGAAAGCCTGGGTATGAAAGTGATCTATTTCGACACAGTGACTAAATTACCACTCGGTAATGCACGTCAGGTCGGCACAATGGGCGAACTTCTTGCAAATGCTGATGTTGTTTCTATTCATGTTCCTGATGTTCCGTCTACACGTAACTTCATAACCAAAGAACAATTCGCGCAAATGAAAGAAGGTTCAATCTTCATCAATGCGGCACGTGGTACATGTGTTGTGATCGAAGATCTGGCTGAAGCGTTGAAATCTGGCCACCTTGCAGGTGCTGCGGTTGACGTATTCCCTAAAGAGCCTAAAGCAAATGGTGAAGAATTTGTTTCTCCATTACGTAACATTCCAAATGTGATTCTGACTCCACACGTGGGCGGTTCTACCATGGAAGCTCAGGCGAACATCGGTCTGGAAGTTGCTGAGAAGTTTGTGGCTTATTCAGATAAAGGTATGACGCTTTCTGCGGTGAACTTCCCAGAAATCGCGCTTCCATTAACTGAAGGCAAACACCGTCTGCTTCACATCCACAAAAACATTCCGGGTGTGCTGTCTAAGATCAACAACCTGTTTGCTGAACACGGCATCAACATTTCTGGTCAGACTTTAATGACCAAAGGCGATGTGGGTTACCTAGTGATGGATGTAGACGCGACTGCATCTCAGGAAGCACTCGATACTCTACACAACCTTGAAGGTACAATCCGCGTTCGCGTATTGTTCTAATTCAGGTTTTTAAAAAGCCACAGTCTTCGGGCTGTGGTTTTTTTATTGCTTAAAGGTTTTTATTTTTAAGCCTTACTCAGCTGATGCTGTTCTTCCGCTCTTCGAGAAATCGAAACAAATTTAGTCATGCCAAATCTTAAAATTGCACCCATGGTGCAAGCGCCGCTGATTCTGCTGATCGCGATGATCAGCATGCAGAGCAGCGGCTCCTTTGCCAAATATCTGTTTGGCCAGTTCCCGATCTTGACCGTTTCTGCAATGCGACTGCTATTGGGCGCATTAATTTTGGCGCTCATTTTTAAAATCTGGCAGATCAATTTCCGCCAGGTCAAATGGCCCGCCATTATCAGCTATGGCTTGGCACTAGCTGGCATGAATATGCTGTTTTATCTGGCCATTGACCGGCTACCCATCGGGATCGCAGTTTCTTTTGAATTTATTGGCCCCCTAAGTGTTGCCCTGTTTTATGCCCGGCAGAAATTTGATTTTATTTGGGTGGGATTGGCCATTCTGGGGCTGGTTCTGTTGTTTCCCTTTGATCAGGCTGCACAACCGCTTGACCCGATGGGTATCCTGTTTGCCTTAGGTGCAGGTTCCTGCTGGGCACTATATATCGTGGCCGGACAAAAGCCTTCGGGTGTATCAGGGAATCATACCGTGTGTCTAGGCATGTTCGTGGGCATGCTGGTGCTGATGCCGATTGCACTGTTCGCGGGAATGCCTGCTCATGTGTTTGAGCCAAGCAGCCTCATGTATTTTGTTATTTTGGCTGCACTTGCCAGTGCCTTACCCTTTACTTTGGAAATGATTGCACTGCGTAATTTAACCGCATTGAGTTTTGGCACTCTAATGAGCCTGGAACCTGCTGTTGCAGCACTCTCCGGTTTTGTATTCTTAGGCGAAACTTTATTGTGGACACAATGGCTGGCACTGGCCACCATTATCAGTGCGTCGATTGGCTGTACGGTGACGACGCAAAGAAGAAAACACTAAATAAAAAAGGCGCTCAAGCGCCTTTTTTAAGGTAATTGATTTAATTTTAGCGTGGCGCTGCATCTTTAATAGCTGTATTTAATGCAGTAGCTGCTGTCATATTATAACCATCACATGCCGAAGCAAGATGGTCATACAGGTAATCTGTCCATTTGAGCATTAGAGGAGTTGCACCCTCTTCCCTTAAGTCGTCCAAGGCAGCTTTTCTTGCTTGAGCAATATAATCGGCATGATCAATATGCTCCCCATGTTCCGAGAAAGAACTTGTATAAATTTCACCCTGATATTCGATCGCCCCAAAGTATTTGTAATATTGCTGAGCATCGTCTTTATATTCGGCCTTTTTAAATTTCAGATTAGCCATCGTGCCATC
This sequence comes from Acinetobacter sp. YH16031, assembly GCF_013417335.1. Lineage (NCBI taxonomy): Bacteria > Pseudomonadati > Pseudomonadota > Gammaproteobacteria > Moraxellales > Moraxellaceae > Acinetobacter > Acinetobacter sp. YH16031. The sequence goes on along the minus strand of NZ_VPED01000007.1, from coordinate 99,109 downwards.
TAAAATGGTTTTCGCCATCTCTTGAACAGACTCGCCTGTCTGCCATTCAGCCAGTGTACGATAGCCTGTTTTGATATCCGGATCAAATTCAATAAATTCTTCTTCAGGATGTTCCGCCAGAATACGGAAACATTTAGATCCGTTCGGGAAAGTACGTGCCTTCTGCAAACCGACAAAATTGGTAGCAAACTGATTGTAATATTTACGTTCAGCATCCGTGGTATCAGTATCAAAGAAAACTCTGGTCTCGGTATCGTCATACATCTTCACGATAGCAATATTGGTACGTTCAGTTAATGCTTTACCTGACAGGTCATACCACTCCAGGTGTCGATGATTGCTGATGTTATTTTCCGGAATAGTGACAGGACGACTGGTAAATTGTTCAGAAGTATTTTCCAATACCTTTTCCAGTTTATAGCCTAATGCTGTACGGGCACGATCTGCAGGGAATACGCCTTTCTCTGTAACATAAATTGGGAAGGTCATATCTTCATCAAGATCATATTCAGTATCAACAGCCCGGTTATCATCTGCATATAAGATGCCGTCAGTAATTTTATTTTTATGACTGGCCAATAGAAGCTTTTCCGACTCCATATCTGAAGCATCAATATTCGGCAGGTTGAACTGATAGGTATAGAATTCAGAAATCGTATCTGATGTTCCATCACCATTATCCGGAGTTCCAGGATTGCTCGGATTACCAGGATTGGTTGGGATTGGTTGACCTGCGACTGGCTCGTTATTATCAGAATCAGAGCCACCACATGCAGTCAGCATAAGGCTCAAGACAGCACAAGAGAGTAATCTTAATTTCATTATTATCTACCTTATTATTTTTTCATCGTTTTATTTTTCATTGTTATTTTAAAGTTGACCCAAATCATGAGGTCTAAGCCATTTTAATAAATATAAAATTAAGATCAAATTAAAAATTGATTAATTTGTAACCACAATCTCATCAACAATTAACGTTGAATTTAATTTTTTCGGTGGGGGACGAAATCAAAAATTCAAATTCACTGATCCAAAATCTGTTTTGCATTCACAAAATATTCGTCTGCCCTACTCATCAAAAATTAACCAGTTTGGTATACTTCCGCTTTCTTCTGTATCTCGATTATACCCTTCTGGTATAAGTAGTTTCTCCCATGCCAAACGTCCAACTTCTTGCTGTGTTGTACATGGTTCTTTCCATGACTTCATACCAGATCAGTGCATCCTTCGCCAAGCAACTTTTCCTGGTGCTTGACCCGATCACTGTCACTATTTTAAGACTCTGTTTTGCCGCTATTATTGTCTGTGTCATGTTCCGTTCCTGGAAAGTTATTCGACGTTTACAATTCCTGAAATGGCGGGATCTGCTCTGCTATAGTGCTTCTCTAGGCGTGATGAATATTCTGTTCTATATGTCGCTCGGGAAACTTCCTCAAGGCATTGCAGTCGGATTGGAATTTATTGGCCCGCTAGGACTGGCCTTAATTTCGATTCAGGACCGTAAGGACTATGTCTGGGTGCTATTGGCAATTTTAGGTATCGTGTTGATGGTGCCTTGGGGGGAAGCCAATAGCAGTAACTTTGACCTGTTTGGTGCAGCCTGCGCCCTAGGGGCTGGCCTCTGCTGGGCGCTGTATATCTATTTTGGGCAACGCGTAGTACAGCAAAATATCGGGATGCATGCACTGACGATTGCCATCAGTATTTCAGCCCTGTGTTTGTTGCCAATCGGACTGTATAACAATGCCCCTGCTTTGATTGATACTCAATATTGGGGCAAGGCCATTACTATTGCAGTGCTGGCAACAGCCATTCCTTATGCGCTGGATTTAAAAGCGCTTCAGCACTTGAATAAAACCAGTTATGGTACGCTTTCCAGTCTGTCTCCAGCTCTGGCGGCACTGGTAGGTTTTATTTTGCTGGGTGAAAAAATTACGCTACTTCAAACCGTCGCACTGGTTTGTATTATGCTGGCTTCAGTTGGCGTGACCATGCGGGAAGCACGACAGCAATATAAAACCCGGAAAATAAAAAGCTGAATAAATAAAAAAAGATGGCACTCTGGCCATCTTTTTTTGTCATGAAAATTTGAATTTAAATATTAGCTTTTAACCAGCATGTCTTTTTTCATTTCTTTATAACTCTGATATTCAGTTTTGTACTGATCCGCTAAAGCCTGTTTTTGTTCATCTCCCAGAATTTTTCCGGCCTGCTGGAAGAAAGCATGCTCTTCTTCTTTCAAATGATGATGTACCTTATCTGACAGTTTCTTGGCAATTGCAATCCAGCTTGGGCTACTAAATTCAGTTTCAGTCAGTTCCTCAATCATTTCATCCATTTCATGATGTTCTGCCAAAGCATGACGGGTAATGTTCAAGCCGGGATCTGTCATCATCAAGGGAATATAAAAGTAACGGTCTTCTGCCGTTTCATGCGCAAACAGTTCATTCTTCAGCTGCTTGAACAACTCACGACGTTCTGGCGAATCCCCCGAAGTTTGCAGTAATTTTTCTGCCAGATCACGTTGGATTTCATGGCTTTCCCTGAGTGCTTCAAAAATGGTGGTCATGTAATTTTTCTCCTGTTTTTGTCATGCCTTTGCTCCAGCATAGAGTGAAACCGGCAAATGGTCAGGAATATTTATAAGGCGAATTTGTATAAAAAACTTTAATATTGAGAATAGTTTACATCTATTTTTAGGCTAAAAACATCTGATAAGCCATACGGCAAATCAGCAAACTGACCAGGATCAGAAACAGAATCCGGATAAAACCGCTGCCATATTTAAAGGCCAGTTTAACTCCTAATAGCGAACCGCAAATATTGGCAGCCGCCATCATGGCACCGACTAGAAACAGCACATGACCTGTAGGAATAAAGAAGCTGAGTGCCGCGAGATTGGTAGTGAAATTGGCAATTTTCGATAAAGCTGAGGCATGCAAGAAATCCACGCTCAGATAACGGATAAAGAAAAAGATAAAGAAACTGCCCGTGCCTGGGCCAAAAATTCCGTCATAGAAACCGATAGCCAGGCTACCTAATGCTGCCAGTATCAGCATCTTTTTATTCAGCTTTTGCTCGACATGTACCCGTCCGAATTGCTTTTTCATGAAGGTATAAATCGCAATCACGATCAGCATGATCAGCACAAAAGGCTTGAGAATATCCACCGGAATCAAGGTGACACTGGCTGCTCCAATAAATGAGCTAATAAAACTGCACAGCGCAATTACACCAAGTAAAACCCATGGCAGTTTAACCTGTCTAAGATAGGAAAAGGCTGCCGAGCCTGTACCAAAAATAGAGGCCAGCTTGTTAGTGCCAAATACTGTGGCAGGTTGCAGCTGCGGCAGACTGCTCATAATCGCCGGGATCTGGATCAGACCACCCCCACCGACGGCAGCGTCAATCGCTCCGGCCATAAAGGCAAAAAGCACCAGACTGAGGATAATCTCGATGTCCATTGTTATTCAACGCGCCTAGAGATTAAGAACACGTTTAGGTACCAGACGTTTTTTATCCGTGATTTCAGCCAGGCCTAAACATTTCTCGCCATCAAAAACCAGCACCTGTGGCTCTGCCGGATGGTCGATATTACTTTCCATACCCCGGCTAAAATATTCTGCACGGCCTTCCGGTGCCTGAATCTGCGGGAAATGCTGCACCGGTGCATAAGCTGGCAGTAATAGTGCTTCACGTTCTGCCTCAGTCAAGCTTTCCAGATATTCAATGGTATAGCTGGGGATAAGGTCAAAATGACCAGTTTGAATCCGGTGCAGATACGTCAGATGACCATAGGTACCGAGAGCTTTGGCAATATCTTCGCCGAGTACCCGGATATAAGTGCCTTTGGAACAGGTCACATCCAGCGTAATGCTATTTTCAGTAAAAGATAAAAGCTCAATTGCATAAATGGTAATTGGACGTGCTTCACGTTCGATCTCAATGCCCTTACGCGCCAGCTCGTACAGCGGACGGCCTTCTTTTTTCAGGGCTGAATACATCGGTGGCACTTGCTGGATCTCACCAACAAACTTGGCAATTGTCTCCTGAATCAACTCTTCATTCAGTTCAGGGACTGGTTTTTCCAGCAGAACTTCCCCTTCGACATCACCTGTAGTGGTGCTATGTCCCAGAAAAACTGTGGTCTGGTAACGCTTGGTTGAATCCAGCAGATAATGCGAAAACTTGGTCGCTTCACCTAGACAGATCGGTAAAAGACCGGAGGCCAAGGGATCTAAAGCACCAGTATGTCCAGCTTTTTGCGCACGATATAACCAGCGTACTTTTTGCAATGCAGCATTCGAGCTGATGCCTAGAGGCTTATTTAATAGAAATACACCGCTGATATGACGACGCTGAATTTTAGGAGATGAAGATTTCATGGCAAAAAGTCAGACATTTTATAAATTGGCGCAATGGTAAAACCCCTGCCAATTATTTACAACTTTTCTACAGCATATAAGGTGCAATATCTCCTATCCTGCCGAATGCAAAATTTAAAATAATCCGATAATTAAAATAAAGGTGCATAGGATATGCAGAAATATAAACTATGGATCGTGATTGCGCTCATCATCTTGTGCTTGATTACTCTGATTCTATGGCTTGCTCCTAGGGATGAAGCACAGGCACGTGTCTCAGGCCCGCAATCCACCAATGAAAGCAGCGCTCAACAGGCAGCAGCACTGGCCAATGGCCCCGTAAATAATATATTCCCGAGTCCAAGCCAGCAGGATACGGAAATTAATTGCCAGATGCAGATGGATGCCAGTAACCGTCTGATCGTTAATGAGCAGACCCGTAACTGTTTCGAATATTTTATTACCCAATATGGGGAAAAAACCCTCGAACAAATCCAGCGAGATTTTAAAACTTATATTCAGCAAAATTATCAGGATCCTGCACTTTCACAAGTTCTGGATCTCTGGGAGCGTTATATCCAGTATCGTCAAGGTTTGGGAGAATTGACTCCACCTGCAGGTCTGGATCAGGAAGATCCAGCTTACTACCGCAGTATCTATGCCAGTACCCAGAATCTGCGTAAGCGCTTTTTCTCTGATTATGAAATTGAAGGACTGTTTGGCACTGAAGATACCTATCATGAATATACCTTAGACCGTATGGCAGTCATGGCGGATAGAAAATTGAGTGAAGCAGAAAAAGCCCAGAAACTAAAAGAGCTGTTTGCGCAGTTACCGCAGGACTGGCAAGAAAATCTGGAGCAACTGAATAAACTGGAAGATCTGCGTAAACTTACGGCTGATATTAAAGCCCGAGGTGGTTCTGCGGAAGAAATCCGTCAGATGCGCTTGAATCTGGTCGGTCCTGAAGCGACCCAACGTCTGGAAAAACTCGATGATGAACGTGCGACTTGGAAATCGAACGTGACTCGTTACTTAGGCGAGCGCGATAACATCCTAAAAAGTGGCCTGAGTGAAAATGCCAAACAGCAGGCAGTTGATCAGTTGCGTCAGAAACATTTCCAGCGCCCTGAAGAACGGCTTCGTGTAGGAACATTTGAACAGGTACATGATCAGGGTGGGACCCTACCCTTTGCCAATTAATTTTTTAGCTAAAATTTTTCATTGACGCCGTAGCTACACAATACTGCCACGGCGTCGAATATCTCCTGCTACGCTCTTTCTTTTTACCTCATCTTTTCTATAAAAAATAATAACACTGACCATCTATTTTGAGAGTTTGACAGAGTCATTTCCCTTTGAAAGCCTTGAATTTATTGGGCTGATTACTTTTTTTAACATTGTTATTTGTTTCCAACTATTTCAGTCCAAAAATTTATCAATCTTAGATTTCAAAGAGTTAACAATAAAATACATACGTATATAAATTGCAAATTTATGAACTCATAAATGCTCACCGGGCATGGCCCAAAATGACATGGAATTGGCTCATCAGCATGAAAAAATGCTTCTGCTTCAAAATAATAATTTTTGCACGTGATTGAAGATTAGGTCTGCACGATCGAGACATCCAACTTCAATATTTATCGCGCATCAATACTCCCGAGCAATGATTGCTTTTTATAACAATAAAATGAACAAAGGAACGGTTATGCGTACTTTTATTAAAACAACACAGATGCTGGCACTTTCCTTGGCAGCAGGCCTCGGTTTTGGCTTTTCAACACAAACCCAGGCAGCAGCAAGTGCAGTTCAGGTCACTGAAAAAGCCAAATCAGACTATGCCAAAACCAAATATCCTATTCTGATGGTGCATGGCTGGCTAGGTTGGCAACGCATAGGTACCGATACCATTGGTTTAGATTACTGGTATCAGATTCTGCCGGATATGGCTCGTAATGGCTCGACCGTGTTTGCCGCCCAATTGTCGCCTGCCAATACCACGACTCACCGTGGTGAACAGCTCATTCATCAGGTCGATGAAGTGCTGGCAATTACAGGGAAGGAAAAAGTTAATCTCATCGGTCACTCACATGGTGGTCCGACAGTACTTTATGTAGCAGCAACTCGACCGCAGCAGATTGCATCCATTACGGGGGTCGCAGGTACCTATCATGGCTCTAAAGTAGCCGATGATATTCAGAACAATACCCTCACCCGCACTGCTTTTAATGTTCTCGGTGATTATATTATTGGGCCACTGATCGCACTGGGACAGTTCAAACCTGAACTGGAAATTGATTTCGATGCCTCCATGAAATCCCTGACCCAAACTGGCTCCAGCTCTTTTAATGCCAACGTGGCCAAACAGATGGTGCAGGATGGTGTCTTAGCCTCAACAGAAAACTGTAATAAAAACCTGAAACCCAAAGACCGCAACGGTATCTATTATTATTCTTGGACCGGTGTGGCTCAAGCGACCAATGCACTGGATATCGATACCATCCTGATGCAGCTTGGCCCTTTATCTTATGGCAATAAAGACAATGATGGCATGGTTGCCCGTTGTAGTGCATTTATTGGTAAGGTGATTAATGACCAGTACAAACTGAACCATACCGATCTGGCCAATATGATGTTTGGTCTTAAAGGCTTGTTTGCTCCAGATCCGGTGGCGATGTACCGTCAACATGCCAATCGTTTAAAACTTCAGAATCTATAATTTTCATCGCCCTTATATCTACGGATATAAGGGCTTTTCGTTATTTTCACTTTAAAAAACTAAGGAGATAAAAAACTCAAAACGCTTAATGGGTCGGCTTTTCAGCTGGCTATTCCCCACATTATGGCGAGGATCGCCTTAACACAACAACAAGAATGAGGAAATAATGATGAAATATGGAGTATTAACGGCAGGTCTGCTCATGGCAGCGACCTGTTTCACGGCTCATGCTTCCACTCAGGCCAGTCAGGTGACGTCGAAAGCCAGTTCACAATATGCCAAAACCAAATATCCGATTGTATTTTCACATGGTATGGCGGGTTTCATCCGGGTTGGCACTGACCAGTTTGGACTGGATTACTGGTATCAGATTTTACCTGATCTGGCCCGTAATGGTGCGAATGTCTGGGCAACACGGGTCTCCCCTTTTAACTCATCTGAAATTCGCGGTGAACAACTTTTGGAGCAGGTCAAGGAAATTGCCGCAATTACAGGGGCAGATAAAGTCAACCTGATCGGACATTCACATGGTGGCCCAACGATTCGTTATGTAGCTGGTTCAGAACCTACACTGGTAGCTTCGTTGACCACAGTAGGTGCACCGCATAAAGGTTCGCCGGTTGCAGACCTGATTCTAAAAGCTGAAGGGACTGCTATTGAAGCGCCACTGGTCAGTACGATAAATCTGGTTTCTAAAGCTATTACCTGGGCTCAAGGCCTGGACCCAAACTCTTATCCGCATGATTCACTTGCGGGTGGCAGCAGTTTAACAGCATCAGGTTCTGCGAAATTTAACCAGAGATATCCAATTGGTATGCCCACCACCGCCTGTGGTGAAGGTGAATATAAATGGAAATATGGTAATAAAGAGATCTATAACTATTCCTTTACTGGCGTAGGAACAGTCACCAATCTTCTGGATCTTGACTCTGCACTCAAAGTCACGAGCCTCTTAATTGATGGTGGTAAAGAAAATGACGGTTTAGTGGCTCGTTGTAGTGCTAAGTTTGGTAAGACGATTCGGGACAACTACAACTGGAACCATCTGGATGAAGTGAACCAGGTCCTCGGATTAAAGAGTATATTCGCTCCAGACCCTGTAGATGTTTATCGTCAACATGCTAATCGTTTAAAACTACAAGGTTTATAAAATTTAAACATAAAAAAAATGCGCCCAAAGGCGCATTTTTTTGCAGATAAGCAAGGCTAAAATTAACCTTGTTTACGAGCTGGCAATTTTTCACGAATACGTGCAGCTTTACCAGACAATTCGCGTAGGTAGTAAAGTTTAGCACGACGAACGTCACCACGACGTTTCACTTCGATTTTAGCAACGATTGGAGAGTGAGTTTGGAATACACGCTCAACGCCAACACCGCTAGAAATTTTACGTACTGTGAACGCAGAGTTCAGACCACGGTTTTTCTTAGCAATGACAACGCCTTCGAACGCTTGTAGACGTTCACGGTCGCCTTCTTTTACTTTTACTTGGACAACTACTGTGTCACCTGGTGCAAAAGCTGGGATGTCTTGTTTAAGCTGAGCATTTTCAACAGCTTGTACTAAAGGATGCTTACCGCTCATGGGGTATCTCCAATATGTGCGAGTCAGAAGAGGTCTGATCATCGCTGGGTATAGAGGCTGAATCGCATAGACCCGATTGACTTTCCCTTTATGCTTGACCGCTTCAATGCATAAAGAGCCTATTTTAAATATTTAAACAACATTGCTTAAATACAGATTTGGACAACAAGCTTAGTTGTTGCCACTTTTTAAATCTTTTAGCCATTTCTTTTGCTGCTTGGTCAGTTCAACTTTTTCTACCAACTCAGGTCGGCGTTCCAAAGTGCGCTGATATCGCTGCAAAAACCGCCATTTCTCAATATTGGCATGATGTCCCGATTTCAAGATGTCTGGCACATCCATACCTTCAAAATGGTCTGGCTTGGTATATTGTGGGCAATCTAGAAGACCATCCACAAATGAGTCTTGCACATGTGATTGTTCATCTGACATTGCACCCGGAAGTCTCCGGATAATACTGTCTAATAAAACCATCGCAGGGAGCTCGCCACCCGATAATACGTAATCTCCAATCGACCATTCCTGATCAACATATTTCTGGATCAAACGTTCATCGACACCTTCATAACGTCCACACAGTACAATCAGTCCGTCATATTTAACGAAGTCCTGTACCGCAGGTTCATTTAAGGTTTTTCCTTGCGGTGACATATACACCACAGGAACGTTAACTGCACCCGCTTGCACTGCAAGCTCTTTGGCACGGTGAATTGCTTTCGCTAATGGTTCAGCCATCATCACCATACCGGGACCACCACCAAATGGACGTTCATCCACCCGTTTGTAGTTCCCATCAGCAAATTCGCGTGGATTAATACAATGAATTTGCATCAAATCACGTTTTGCTGCGCGCCCGCTAATACCGTAGGCTGTAATCGCTTCAAACATTTCAGGAAAAAGCGTAATGACTGCAAAGAACACCGCAGACTCCTCATTTTCCTGCTGCGTTAATCCTGTTAAGGATTAATAATCTACGCCCCAATTTACGTAGATACGACCAGCTTCGAGATCAACCCGCTGTACCACATCTTTATGCCATGGAATCATTCGCTCTTCGCCATCGACGCTGTCAGCAGTAGCGCGAACTACCATTACGTCATTGGCACCTGTTTCAAACATTTCATGGATTTGACCGAGATTCACTTCCTGTTCTTCTTCATCCAGACCTAATACAGTTAGACCTTTCAAATCAGACCAGTAATACTCATCCACGCCTGGTTGAGGCAGTTGCGATTTAGAGATCCAGACATTAGCACCAACCAGACCGTCTGCTGCGGTACGATCACTCACACCTTTTAGCGAAACAACCAGGCCCTTGCCATGTGGTTTCCAACGTTTTACATCGACAATTTGCCATCCTGCTTTGGTCTCAATGTACCAAGGAAGGTAGTCAAATATGTTGCTCATAGGTTCTGTATTGGAATAGACCCAGAGCCACCCATTTAATCCATATGCTGAACGTAACTGTCCAATCTGAATACGATCTTCGGGAACATTCTGTGTTGGTGTCATGGGCTACCTGCTACCTTAAAATTAAGCTGCAGCTTTCTTAGCTTGAGCAGCTAGAGAAGCAACACGTTCAGAAGGTTGAGCACCTTGAGAAACCCAGTGAGCAAAACGGTCAGCATCTAAACGAAGTTTTTCTGCTTTACCTTGAGCTGTAGGGTTGAAGAAACCGATACGTTCGATGAAACGACCGTCACGTGCATTACGGCTATCAGTCACAATGATTTGATAGAACGGACGTTTTTTAGCACCACCGCGTGCAAGACGAATAACAACCATGATAGAACCTTATAGTTTTTACGGATTATTCATGTACCGACCACCGGAACACTTCAAACCCCTTTCATAGAGGGCAATATTTTACGCGAAGTTTGCCCTGAATGAAAGATCAAAAGTTAGTTATCCACAATTTTGAATTTGGTTAGCGTCCGTCCCAAGTAGAGGTTTCACTCAAAATACAAGCAGAAGCGCCTTTAGCCCAAAATTTCTGATTTCTTTGATTCAAGCAAATGACCCCGTTATTTGCAACAACAGTACCTGACTTAGGCGTTGCCACAAGCGTCCATGTACTTAAACCCACATTGGTTAGAGCTACTGTATACAAAGTCTCACCTTGTGATGGAATATTTCCTGAGTGTTGAACATCTGCCAATGTAATAGCGGTGAGTATTCCTCCAACATCTTTCATATAAGAAAAATTTGCAATCTTATAACGTTGCATCCTTTGAGCAAGCTCCAACATTTCTGCTTGCGCCTCTGTTCTTTTTGTTTTTCGAACATACTCCTGATATGAAGGATAAGCAATTGCTGCGAGAATACCAATAATTGCCACTACAATCATCAACTCAATGAGTGTAAATCCTTTAATTTTATTTACCATTCTTCATGCCCCGCGCCACACGTCATGGTCGTAGTATTAATATTAGCCCAAGCCTTATTTTTACAGCGTAAACCTGTACTTGACATTAAGAAACTAAAGTTTCTTGTATCTTTGCTTTCAGCCGTTACAACCCATGTCTGTCCCGTTACATTAGGAACTAAAACAAAATTATATTTAACTGATGCCCCAGTTGCTCCTTTAGGTAATACCCTTAGATCTGAAGGAATACTAGCTCCCTCATAGCTAAAATTACGGGATTTATGCTTATCTAAGGCCATTGCTATTTGCTGCAATTGATCTTGTGCCTGAGCAGCTTGCCCACGCCTCACTATAGTTTGATAAGATGGAATTGCAATTGCAGCAAATATAGCCACAATTACAACCACAACCATGAGTTCAATTAAGGTAAAACCTCTTACCGGTGAGATATTTAAATTCATAAATCACCTATCAGCTTTTACGCGCTAGTTTTTCATACCAACGTTGAGGAATCAGACACATTTCTGTTGCCTCACCACCGCCAAAGCCACCAGTTACGGTTAGTGCAATACGACCACTCGTTTGGATACAGTAGTTTTTCGCACTAGAGTCTCCTTCTGCTTCAGGTGGACATGCTTCATCACTACAATTTTCAGGTGGACAACTATCGCCTTCACAATCTGGATCTGGATCCGGATCATCCTTTTGACCACCTACTGTCACGGTATGAATACCCACCCCAATTACATCACGTGCATCAGATAGCTCCGAAGCACACTGACCATATGGTAGACAGAAAGCTGTAATCATGCTCTCACCTTTCACACCAGCGCCGCAATCACCTGAAATACCAGGTTTACTTGCATCAAAAGTAGAGACATATAATTTATAGTTCATCGCCAACGGCGTACCAAATACTTTCTCACTTTGTTTTTTATAGCTACTACAATTTGTTAGTTCCCCATTTACCCCAGCTGTACAATTTTGGAAACGATAGAACCATCCCTTACCTGAATAAGGTGCAATTAAAGTAGTATTTGAAAAGCGATTCGTGTCCGTAATTTCTCCTAAATCTGCTTTCACTACGTTTTCAGTATTAAGTGCTGTTGTTCTATTAAATAGATCTCGTCGTGCTACATCTTTATCATAAATATTATAAATAGCGTCATAGTCATAAGCACTATCACCAGCGGAAAAATCTTGTAATGGCTGACTGCGGTTACCACTACCAATTGAAATCAATGCAAATGTTTCACCACTTGCATTATAGAGTGAGAAACTTGGCATATCATAAAAACGTGGACTTTTCTCTGCTGCATTTAAATTTAATAACCGAACCGGGGTTTTCGGCACAGCCCCAATCTTAGTTTGTTTATTATCTAAATCAATTCTAAATACTTGCCCGCCCAAATCACCAAAGTAAAGATGGTCTACGAGTTCATCTCCATCTCGGTCTACTGTACGAATTTGACTCGTGACACTATATTTCAAATCATTATGTTTAGTTGCAATTACACCTGATTCTGTTGTTGCCGCCGAAGTGCTTGATGCATTGGCACTTGCCCACCATAATAAATCACCATTGTCTGCATCAAACATATAAACACCTGCACCTTTTTTATTAGTCTGAGCATAATTATGGTTTTCATAACCAGCATAGGTACCTTTAACGCCATTAGTGCGTGCATCCCCATCATCACCGCCTGCATCGTAACCACCACCGACAAACATCACACGTTTACGAGTACCGCCCCAATTCACCCATGCAATTGAAGGCTTTGACCAACTCTGTCCCATGTATTGCAATTGAGTGAATGTCTTGCTTGATGATCCGCTATATACTTTTTGGCTAGCGGGATCAATATGGAATTTAAGCGTTGGACTATTTATATTGCTTAAATCCAAGGCATAATAACTACGCCCACCCATACGTAAGCCGCCATATGCAGTCTGCCAACCTTTTTGACTTACAGTTCGCCCATTGCCAACGGTTAAATTACCCGAAGTATCTACTACATAACGTGTATCAAGTGCCCATGATCCATCAACTCCATAATACAGATTTTGCATTCCACCGGTTGTAACCGTAGATTCTCTAAATGCATTTTTTTGATTTTCGACCATTTCATTAGGAACAAAGGCAAATTTTTCTGCGCCTGTTTTCGCATCTACTACATGAAGTAAACCTTGTGTTGTACCAAACAAAATATAATCTTCGCGTCCTGTAGACTCCATAGTCTTAGTAGATGTGTTATAGCTCAACTTACCTTTATTAGTAACTAATATTGGATAGGAATGCATGACAGCACCCATTTGACGCAATGGTTGCTGTGTAAGTAAATTGTCGATATTCGTTGGAGGATTGGCTACATCTAAGTTATAACCTAATAAAGAAACTAAATAAGCTCTATTGACATCATTTTTATAAGTTATATCTGTTAAATCAGTCAATTGAACTTGACGTAAAGTTCCACCTCCACTGAAAGTAGCGCTTGTTCCTGTACCGTTAGCAGTACGATTAGTCAATAATTTTCGCTGAGCTGTTTTATCTGCTTTCGCACCAAGTAGTAACTGTGACCAAGCACCACCGCGTGCAGCAAATTTACGACTGCCTACAGTTAGTTCATCACTATTTGCAACAGCGGCATCTATATCTTTCGCCCAATAATCATAAACTGCCGATGTAATATTTCCATTCGCATCATAGGTAGGCTCAACTAAACTGCCATTAGTATTAAAGACCCGAGATCCCCCCTGACCTTTCAAGATGCCATTTCCGTCAACTTTAAATTTTTTCAAATTTCCAAGCCAAAGTTGGTAGTTGGTATTTGGAGTCGGTTGGAAGGTCTGATAGTAAGCATCATCTTGCAATTCAGCAGGATTCAGCTCATCACGCGGTACAGTTGGAGAACCGGTTGTAACAGAAGGAATATCCCTAGATAAATTACTGATAAAATCATTAACACTATCTACAATATCTTGTGAGCTATTACCAGAGTACCAACCACCTTCTCCTAAAATCCCCCACTCAGCAGCATGTTTCACATTTGTATTTACATTCCCTAAAGATGCCAAATTCTGGGCTTGCGTTTTTGTCTTGTCATATGATGGAATATTATTAAAGGCTGATCCAAAACCGACCACTGCTGTCTTAAATTTTAGACCTTTAGCGTTTTTTTCTGGATCAAGTAACGCTGCACTAAGCTTTTTAATACAATCCCATCCAGGTGATGTACCTGTACAATTTGGAAATGTCGTTTTACCAATAGCCGCTTTTGATAAGTTTGTATCAGTTCCTTTATTTGGCTCCCCATCCGTTAATACATAAATTCCTTGACCGCTACACTTCTTAATTTCGTCCGTCTGAGTCAAAGAAGGTGGCGAAATATACTTATTACCACTTTTAGTCAGCGTATCAGATTCATTCCACCCCCCATTAGTAATATCTTTGGTCGAGGTTCCCATTAAATAGGAAATAGTAGTTGCATATGACTGACCAGTAGGCGTATTAGAGTTAGCAGATAATCCATTAATTCTTTCCCACAATATTTCACGCTGGGTTTTATTTACATTCTTACATTGAGTACTCCACCATGAGCTCGTGCACTCTTGTACAACTATCGTTGTATTTAAACGTCTTGCAGGCACCAACACTGCTCCCGACTCTGAATTAGTCGGTGAACCTAGTGTTGATAAACCAATAATTTTATCATCTGCTAATTTAGTAATACCTTTAGAAGCATTTCCGTTTAAAAGATCATCCATTGCTGTTTTTAAACGTGCTATTCGAGTCTGACCTGTACCATCATATGAACTGTTACCAGTCATACTTCCTGACACGTCAAGCATAAACATAAGCGTGATATCGCCAGACTTTGCATCCTGATAAATTTCAATATCACTTGCTTGAGTTACACTAGTCGTAACCAATACCGTTGAAAATGCAGCAACACTTGCAGCAAGCACTTTATAACGGCATGAACTTAGAAAATTATTTTTTAATTGTTTCATTTCATTACCCCAAATCTATACAAAGTCTTGAACAATGACATATTCAGTCACATGAGAAGTAAACGGAACATTGAGATCACTCAAACATTCTGTGACTGTTTTTCTACTTGTTGCTGTTAAACTTACCGGCGTTCCCACAGGAATTGTCACTTCACTCATATGATTCTTAAAACAGGTATTGATTGCTGTACTTGTTGCAGACGTAAGGTTAGGCATAATTGAAACCGCGAATACTTTTACTGCCTTACTGCGTTCAAATTTAACAGCTTCATCATCTGTACCAAATTGTGCACCAAAAAATGGGTCATTTTCAGAAATACTGGAGAACTTAACCGCTACTTGTGTCATCACCACTTTTCGCCCGCTAGTGAAAAAATTAGTAGTACTTCCTTTACTGGAATCACAGTAACCATCTGTACCCTCTTCATTATTTGTTGGTGCAGTCGTTCCAGCTTTCCAATAAATGATACTTGCACGATTAATATCAAAGAAACTTGGTTCAGCACCTCTATAGCAAAATACAAGTTCTTTATCTCTGTCATCCGCACCGCTAATATAACCAAACATCCCACTACCACTGAGTGCCTGAATAATATTCTCTTCCCTTTCAATATTGAAAAATGCAGAGTCAGAGTTCTGCAATAATAATTGCTGTGCCTGACTATTCGTTGCAATTCCTAGAGAAACCAGACCTTGTCTTACTGCGAGCGTTCCCAAAACAATAACAGCTAGCAATATAAGGAGAACCACAATAAGTGTTGCACCACGTTGTTTCTTAATCATTGCCCTCTTTCCCCAAATGTATTTCTCAAAGCAACTGTTTGTGTTACCACTTGACGAGCGTATTTAGGAGAGTTCGCTGCAGGTGTTTTAATTTTTACAGCTTGGTCTAATACTTGAAAAACTTGGTCGTCTGAGAATGCGCTGTCATTCCCCACCGACTGATTAGAGCGTCCAAGAATACCTAATTGAACTAATAAAATGCGAGGTCTTGGTGTTGGCAACGCCAAATACGTAGCAGCATCTACATAGCGAAAATTTGCCCCGTTTTGAATTCCATACAACACTCTAAAGTGATCGACACGTTTTAATATAATTTCTCCAGCATCACCAAATCCCGTAATGGATGCTGGATTACCATTCAAAGGATAATACCCGGCATCACATGCAAGTGCTAAAGGCAGATTTGGCTCATTGCTGCTTTTATTACTATCTACTCTCAAGAAGTAACGTTGAACTACCACCTGCCTCCCTTGTGCCAGGGTAAACTCCAGACTATTACCTTCACAATCAAACCCGCCATACCAAACATCATCGGTAGTCGCGGGGGTGCCCTTATCGTCTTTAATATATTGGGGTAAGTACTGAATTGTTAATTGGTCACTAGAAAAAGTATTTACATTTGAAATACCAGACCACTGAGGAGCACTTCCTGCTGTCTGGCCATGACTTCTAGATAATAAATTCTGTGCCACAGTATTCCCAATAAGTGTAATAGGCAGATTAGCTCTATCTGTTCCTGTTACAGTTACTGCATTTGCACTTGACCTAAATACGATGCCGCCATAAGTACTAAGATCATTGACACTCGATTGCACAGTATTCAAATTACCTAATCGAATATCTTGAATAATTGTATTTAAACCAAAATTTGCATCATCCTGTAAACTTGCCTGCCCTTGTTGTAATGCTTGACTTCTTGATGCGGTTAAAAAAAGCATCAAAGCTGCTGCACTAATTACTAAACCAAGTGCTAATGCAATCATTAATTCAATCAAGGTAAAGCCTACTTGTTTATTCATATCAGTAGACCTCCATAATTAAACAGGTTGAAGCAGGATCATAAACGGTGCTTGAAGTACAATTTCCTTCGCCTTCAGTTCCATGTGTGGCAGCAGTATCTCCCCATGCCACATAGATACATCGACGGCCATCATTATTTCCTTGACATGGTAAATAATTAACGGTCATTCCGACAGAGTGAGCTTTTTTAGCAATTTGTGATACATCAAAGTCTGCAAAGTCAGTACTAGAACAATCTGTTGCAGTAAAACAGTTTTTTGCATCAAGCTGCTTACCTGCAGTATTTAACTGATACTCATATACATTTTCTGCGCCACGATTGACTCTCATTCTTTCAGCTAAATCACGCCCTAAATTAATTGCTTGGATTCGAGAACCACTTTCAACAGTTGCTTCAATTGCCCTATATTGCAAAGCAATAAATCCCATAACCCCGATGGCTAAAATCAGTAAGGCAATTAACACTTCCATTAATCCGACCCCATCCTGAGTACTCATTTTATTCATCAGCATGTTCCCTTCACAACTTGTTGAACTGTACCCATTTTTGACACATTAATGGTTTGAGCAGTTCCACTCACATCATCACATAAGGTAAATGTAGTATCTGTTGTCGCACCAACAACCCCCCCATTAAATCCATAGGTGATCTCTGTATCACTTCCCACAAGCAAGGTGGTCGAACCATAAGGCATCCACTGCATAAGAGTTTCTGTATTTGCAATCAAAGAGATTGTTTCCGCTGATTGTAATTCTATTTTCACATTACGACGCTCTAATACCGCTTTTGAACGCGCCTGATTTAAAACCCCAAGCAACTCATTTGTACTTCTTTTTAAGTTTTGTTTTGCTACCATATCTCCAAAAGAAGGCGCAGCGATCGTTGCAATAATCCCTAGTACCGCAATCGTCACCATAAGCTCAATTAACGTAAAACCTTTATTCTTTTGCACACTCTTCCCCAGCTCCAAAACTTTCCCCTATTAAAAATAATATCTATAAATTTTACAAAACCTACACAGAGTAGATAAAAGGCATAAAAAAACAGATAACTGTCATATTATAGCTATCTGTTTATTTTTTAATGAAAAATAAATTGTTAAATAGTTAACAATTTACGCCTGTGTTACAGGAATACGTAACTCTTTTGGCAAACTAAATGTAATATTCTCTTCTCGCCCATCCAGTTCTTTTGGTGCCTGTGCACCCCAATCCTGTAAACGCTGAATCACCTGCTTAATCAAAATTTCCGGGGCGGAAGCACCTGCAGTTACCCCAATTTTAGAAATATTGGTAAACCATTCCTGCTTGAGCTCATCTGCATTATCAACCAGATAGGCCGCCTTCCCCATACGTTCCGCCAGTTCGCGCAAACGGTTTGAATTTGATGAATTCGGTGATCCTACAACCAACACTACATCACAACGTGCAGCTAAATCACGTACAGCATCCTGGCGATTTTGTGTTGCATAGCAAATATCATCTTTGCGTGGACCTTGAATATTCGGAAATTTTTTACGAAGCGCATCAATGACTTTCGCTGTATCATCAATCGATAAAGTTGTTTGAGTAACAAAAGCGACTTTTTCAGGATTATGTACCACTAAAGCAGTAACATCTTCTTCATCTTCGACCAGATAAATGTCACCGCCATTATTTTTATCATATTGCCCCATGGTGCCTTCAACTTCTGGATGGCCTTCATGACCAATCAGAATCGCTTCTACTCCCTCACGGGCATATTTGGTCACTTCAATATGCACCTTGGTAACCAATGGACAGGTCGCATCAAAGACTTTTAAACCACGGCGTTCAGCTTCCTGCTGCACAGCTTTAGACACACCATGTGCACTAAAAATCACGATATTGTCATCCGGAACTTCATCTAGCTCATCGACAAAGATCGCACCGCGCTGACGTAAATCATCTACGACAAATTTGTTATGCACCACTTCATGACGCACATAAATGGGTGGATTAAAGCATTCTAGGGCACGGTTCACGATCGCAATGGCACGATCCACACCGGCACAGAAACCACGCGGGTTAGCTAAAACAATTTCCATAGAAATCCTCAATACTCACTCAATTTATGGCGCTACAATTGAAATAAATGTAAAACAATCGACGTACAACTATTTAGTTTAAAGCCGGTCTACTCTAAAATAGAGAAGATATTTTATCATATCAGGAAAAATATCATGTCGGGTCTCTTGTTTGTCGTTTCTGCAGCGTCTGGAACGGGCAAAACATCCCTCGTTAAAGCATTACTTGAACGCGTCAACAATCTTCATGTTTCTGTTTCTCATACGACACGCGGTCAACGACCTGGCGAACTCGATGGCGTACATTATCATTTCTCGACTAAAGAAGACTTTTTAAACCTGGTCGAAGAAGGGGGTTTTATTGAATATGCCGAAGTCTTTGGTAATTATTACGGCACAGCACAAGCGACTGTAAAAGAACAACTTACCAAAGGTCATGATGTATTACTTGAAATCGACTGGCAAGGTGCGCAACAAGTTCGTCGACTTTTTCCTGAATCTAAACAGATTTTTATTCTTCCGCCAAGCCAGTTTGATTTGCGTCAGCGTCTTTCCAACCGTGGTACAGACTCTGTTGAAGTGATTGAACACCGTCTTAGCTGTGCAGTCGAAGACATGCAGCAGTATGTCAACTTTGATTATGTCATTATCAATGATGACTTTAATAAAGCATTACATGATCTTGAGTCTGTGATTATTGCCAATCGACTGGTGCTTTCCCAGCAAGCGACCCGCCATGAAAAACTGATCCAGGCTCTAATTACTCCAAGCGAACAGTGATTAAAACTTGAGTCTCCAGACAAAGCATTTTATACTGTGCAGTCTGTTGAAATTTACTATTCAAAACGAGAATTCTTATGGCACGCGTAACCGTTGAAGATTGTTTAGACCATGTAGACAACCGCTTTGAGCTTGTACTAGTGGCAAGCAAACGCGCGCGTCAATTGGCACGTCAAGGCATTGAACCAACTGTAGAATGGGACAATGACAAACCGACTGTAGTTGCTTTACGTGAAATCGCTGCAGGTCATGTATCAAAAGATATTTTGAAACAACGTGATCAAGATTATCAAACTTCTAGTTTAGACCTTGCTCTTTCTGCAAATAATCTAAATTTAGATGGTTTTTCTTTCCAATAAGAATAAACCATTCCAAAAAGCCTAGTTTTAAACTAGGCTTTTTTTGTTCTGTGACTTTTATATTTTGCGCAGAACGGTTATAACATAAGGGTTAGCTCTAAAGTCAGTGTAAATTTCTCACTCGTTGATATGAAAAAACTGACCCACTTTATGTTATACATTTCATACGAGCTTTCTCTGTTTTATTTGTTAAAAAATCCAGTTTTAAAGGTGTTTTATGCCAGGCCCACAGGTCAGTGAAGCTAAGCAACAGTTAAAAATCATCATCGACGCGTATTTAAGTGAAAGCGATGTCGAACGTGTGCTTGCGGCCTGTGATTATGCCGATATTGCCCATGATGGCATTACCCGTAAAAGTGGTGAACCTTATATTCTGCACCCTATCGCGGTGAGCTGTATTCTGGCCCATATGCGTCTGGATACTGAAACTTTAATGGCAGCGCTGCTGCATGATGTCATTGAAGATACCGACTTCAATAAAGATGACATTACTGAAAAATTTGGCAGCACGGTTGCAGAGCTGGTTGATGGGGTCACTAAGCTCAGCCATTCCAGCGATAAAGAGTATAATAAAGCAGCCTCTTTCCGTAAAATTCTGCAAGCGACTTTACAGGATCCACGTGTCATTATTGTGAAACTGGCAGATCGCTATCACAACATGACTACGCTGGAAGCGCTACGCCCAGATAAACGTGCCCGTATTGCCCGTGAAACCTTTGAAATTTTCGTTCCAATGGCACGCTTGGTGGGCATGAATGAAATGGCTGATAATCTGGAACATCTGTGTTATCAGAATCTAGATCTGGATATGTACAACGATGTTCAGGCTGCCCTTTTAGAAACCAAGCCTAAACGCTGCGAATATCAGGCCAAGTGGGAACAGAAACTTAACGAATTACTACAGCAATATGCGATTGAAGGCCGGGTTAAAAAGAAAAACAACAATATCGAGCTGTTACGCCATTTTGTAAAAAATGATATTGATCTACAGGAACTTACGCATAGCCACGCATTTGAAATTATTTTACAGAGCATTGCCGACTGTGACCGTCTCGCAGACATCTTGACTGAAAGTTTTACGGTTCAAAATTATCAAGATAATATCCGTCGCCCTCTGCCCGGCGGCAACCAGTCTTTGACGATGCGATTAAAAGGCGAAAAGACTACCCTGTCACTGACTATTCAAACTGAACTGATGCGTAAAGCCGCACGCTTTGGCGTCGTACTTGGTGAAAATGCCCCTCAAGCCTGTCGCTCTGCCATTCAGGCATCCATGCAAAACCTGAACGTACTGGTTGATGGTGAATGCGCCAAAACTACGTTCAGCGAATTACTGGATTATCTGCATCAGGAAAAAATTTGGGTTTATACCCCTCATGGTCATCTGCATGAATTGCCGCAAGGTGCGACTGCTGTTGATTTTGCCTATGCCGCCAGCCTGTTCCTCGGTAACCATGCTATTGGCGCCAAAATTAATGGCGAAACCAAACCACTTTCTACGCCATTATTGAGTGGTCAGGTGGTTGAAGTCATCACCGATGTTCTTGCAACCCCAAACCCGGACTGGCTCAGTTTTATTAATACCCAAAAAGCCCGTCGTGCGATTCAGAATATCCTGCGTGATCAGGATATTGATGAACAGCGCCTTGTGGGTCAACAGGCGCTCAACCGCGCCTTAAAACTTTTCCAATGTTCTATTCGTGATCTGACCGAAGTTGACTGGAAAAATGTACTGGAATGGCGTCATGTTCCCACTAAAGAGCAACTATTTGAACAGATTGCTGTAGGTGACTTATTACCACAACTGGTTGCTAACCATTTATTTGCACATGACCAGCATCAAAATGCGAATAGTTCAGGTCGTCTTATTCAGGGTACAGAAGGTGTAGATGTTAAATACGCCCATTGCTGCAACCCGGTACTTGGTGATCCAATTCAAGGTCATCTGACTCGTCGTGGCCTGATTGTACATCGTGCCCGTTGTCATAATTTATTGCAGGAACAACATATGCATCCTGAAAATATTATGCCTCTACAATGGACGACTGAAGATCTGGATGATGTCAGCTTTACTGCCTATCTCTGTATCGATCAAGCCATGGACGATGAACAGATTTCTGATCTGATTTATCAATGTCGTAAAGGCCATACAGGTGTAGAGATGGTACGTAATTATGATGGCAAAACTTATGTCAATATTGTGGTGCATAACCGTAAACAGATTGCCAAGATTATTCGTGATTTACGCATGCATTTTGGTTTTCCGCGCATTACCCGCTTAGAACAGTCGCTCAATATTGCTGAAACCTCTAAAGCCAGTTAATCATTTAAAACGATAATGCTTTTGTCAGTTGAATTGATCTAATATGATGTATGTTGATGATAAAAGGAGAAATTGATGTCCCGCCAAGTGATCCATACTGAAAATGCCCCGGCTGCCATAGGCACCTATTCACAAGCAATTCTAGTCGGGGATACGCTTTATTTATCCGGCCAGATTGGTCTGGATCCATATAGTATGGAACTGGTTGAAGGCATCGAAGCTCAGATTCGCCGTGTGTTTGATAACCTGAAAGCAGTTTGTGAAGCAGCGGGTGGCTCATTAGCCGATATTGCGAAACTGAATATTTTCTTGACTGACCTTTCTCATTTTCAACTCGTCAACCAGATTATGGGTGAATACTTTGCTCAACCTTATCCAGCGCGTGCTGCTTTAGGTGTTGCAAGTTTACCGAAAGGTGCTTTAGTTGAGATGGATGGCATCGTCGTTATCAATCAATAAGTTATAAAAATCACCAAATCTCCAGCCTGCAATATTTAATTCTAAATTATAAATCGCTCTTGCGCAGAAATCCGAGTAGCACTCGGATTTCCGCTCAGGTGTTATTTTTTTATCTGAATCATCAATCATTATCAAAAGCATTTTCAAATGATTTTTATTGACAAACGATAACAATTATCAATAATATCTCTTATCTTATTTATTCACTGTGGTTGTATCCTATGTACGTTTGTCTATGCCGTGGCATTACAGATCAAGACATTAAAGATGCTATTGCAAATGGCGCCGAAAGTTACCGTGATGTACGCGAAATGCTTGACTTAGGCACGTGTTGTGGCCGTTGTGCTCCTGAAGCCCGTATGATCATCAGTGATGAAATTTCCCAGATTGCTGCCCGGCTAGCGGTTGCTGCCTAAAGCGGATAACGATAATTATAAAATCAATGGTCTCGTATCATTACTCCTCCCCCGCCTCTGACTCTGGCGGGTTTTTATTGCTTTATATTTCACCTGAAGCTTTTTGATTGCGATTTTCATTTGCAGTTCAATAAATTACTCGCCATTGCTCGCTCGATTGATTTAAGATAAGTTATTCAAAAACCCATAGCGATAAATGGGTCAACAGGCTATATGGAGTGATACGATGAAAGGCAATCGTGATGTAATTAATCAGCTGAACCAGGTGTTGTATCACCACCTTACAGCGATTAACCAGTATTTCCTGCATTCACGCATGTTTAATGACTGGGGCATTGAAAAACTGGGCTCAGCAGAATATAAAGAATCCATCCGCCAGATGAAGCACGCCGATAAAATCATTGAACGTATTTTATTTCTGGAAGGCTTACCAAACCTACAACATCTTGGCAAATTGTATATTGGCCAGCATACTCAAGAAGTACTGCACTGTGATGTACGCAAAGTAAAAGAAAATATTGAAGTCATTCAGCAGGCTGTGGCTTTGGCAGAAACACAGATGGATTATGTGACTCGAGACTTAGTGCGAGAAATTCTGGAAAAAGAAGAGGAATATCTGGACTGGACTACGACTCAGCTAGATCTTATCGAAAGTGTTGGTATCGAAAACTATATTCAAAGCCAGCTCTAAACTTAGAATGAATCAATAAAAAAGCCAGCTCTTGCTGGCTTTTTTATATGGAATTTATCTTGGCATATCCTGAATCAATTCTTCATAACTGAGTTCGGTTTTTTGAATAACTTTTAAGCGTTGCAGCTGATGCTTGGCTTCATTTTCATAACCATTAAAAGCTAGCAGTTTGGCATATTTAATCAGATTAAATTTAGTTGGATAACTTAATACCATCTGCTCACCTGCTTGAATCTGTTCAGGGGATGCTTTGCTATAAGGGTTAAGACGAATCCAATCAATACGACGATTAAACTCTGTTAATAAATAGATTGGCTGCTGATTGGTGATTTTTTCAGGCTGTTGCTCATAACGAATACTTTGACCAAGTTTTGGCACAGCGACATCATAATCCCGATAGATCACAATCAATAACAGTAGTCCAAACCCAAAAATGATTTTCATTGCTATAGCGGGTAAGGTCACGGTTTTGATATTCGGATTTTGGGCTAGAACAGTACCTAAAATAAAACCTACTGGTAAAAGGAAATAGGCATAGTGCTGCGGAAACTCAAACATGGCATGCGTAAGAAAAGTCCCAATCATTAAAATACCAATGACCGACTCAGGGGTCTTAACCCATCGCTGCATTTGATAACCCAAATAGCCGAAATAGGCTAAGAAAGGCAGACCAATAACTAGCCCATTCCACAGCAAGAAATCAATAATTAAGTTATGTGCACTGCGAATCCAGACCGGACCCTGCACTGTATCACTGATCGAGACAAAGGCAACACTGGTCTGATACCAGCCATAACCAAACCATGGCTGTGCCTGAATGGCCGCTAGCATTTGCTGCCAGATTGCTAAACGAGACATATCCCCTGTAGCACGAGCAACTACATCACGGCTTTGCACTACATCTGCATCTATCGCTTGAGCAGCCAACTGACCGAGTAATGGAAAAGCGACAATACAAGCCACAAAGAAGCCAAACCACAGACTGCTGTAATACCATTTCAGGCGAATAATACCTTTATATTGATAGAAAGCTAAATAAAGGATAATCGCACTCGCAGCAACCCAAGCAGTACGCGACTGACTTAAAGCAATTCCAATAACGATAGCTAAGGCGCAAGCCACTAACCATTTAGTCTGGATTTTTTTCTTCTCATACAGATATAAACAACTCATTAATGCCATAACTAAAAAAGTTGCCATATTATTTGGCTGGGCGAAGTTGGCATACGGCCGCTGGCTACCGCTGATATTAACTATGCCCGGCAAAGTTGCATCTAGGTTTGTCCATTGGCAAAGTGCAATAATACCAGTGACAGTACCTGAAGCCAAAAACACATAACTCAAGTTAGTAAAAGTTTCTTCCCGATTATAGTTTCCTGTTGAAAGGTTATAGCCCAGTACGCTTGCCATCCAAAAACTAAAAACATAAATTGTTCCCATCATGGCAGTACTAAAGAAAAACACCTGCCCTACTAGCAACTGGATTAAGGGAATAATAGCCAGTGCTAATAAAGGTAAACCGAAAGTAGGTAATTTAATTTTTTCTTTCAGAAAAATCGCAGTTAATGCAAATAGCGCAAAAAATGAATAGAGTTCACCTGTATACGTTACCCAAGGGCGGTAATGAATAGGCATGAGCCATGCGAGGGAGATTAAGATTGCTGCTATAAGTGCGAGCGTGAATTTCATTTGATATTACATAATTTAAATGTATTCCAATTATACAAAATTCTAACTTATCTTTCGCTTATCAAATGTTTATCTTTTTAAAAATAAAGAATGGCAAATGACGAATGATCAACATAATGATTCGCCATATTTTCGGAGCATAAATCGTGCTTTTTCCACGCTGCATTCCGTTCACAATTTGTTGGGCCACATCTTCGACTTTCGCAAGCTTCTTCCCTTGTGCAATCAAATGTTTAGTCATTTCTGACTGTGTTGGCCCGGGTTTAATCAGAGAAACCGTGACGGCGGATCTTTCTAATGCAGCGCGATGCTGTAAACCTTCAGCATAGGTGGCGATGAATGCTTTACTTGCCCCATATAAATAATTGGCATTGCGTCCACGATCTCCCGCGACCGAACCAATCACGCCAATTTTTCCAGTCCCTTGCAAGTGCATATACTTGTATATTTCAGATAATAGTGTCGCCGTGCTGGTCATGTTGACATTGATCATGGTTGTCAACTCGTCTAAATTGATTGCTCTTTCATCCTGAAACATCATCCCCTGTGCCAATAACGCCTGATCTATTTTTTGAGCAAAGCATTGCTCCATGGTCAAACGCAGCAAGGCCAAATTATCAAAGGCAATACTATGATTGTCGATACAGATTTTGGGATAACGAATTGAAAAATCTTGCGTAAACAGGGCTAATTTTTCAGGATTCCGTGCGATACATATAAAACGCTGTACTTGCCCTGTTTGCGCCCATTCATGCATACATGCTTGGGCTATTGAGGAAGTCGCGCCAACAATTAAAATGGTTTGCATGTTTTACTATCCAAATAAACGTTTAGACATATCCGATGAAATAGCAGGATCTCGATAATTTTTAAATTGTTCTGCTTGAGGATACGTTGCAAAAAACAGATCACGACTCATCCGTGCATCTTTGGCCAAATATAAGCGGCCCTTGGCTTCTGCTACGACTTGGTCAAGTTGGTTAAATAAAGCAAGGGTCTTCTCCCCCAAATTTGGAAAATCCAAAGCCAAAGTCAATCCCTCCATTGGAAAACTCAACATTCCCTCACTGGCAAGATTGCCAAAGGATTTCAACACCACCAAGAACGATCCCTGTTGTGCGGCATAAATCAGTTTTAACATTTCTTCAATGGCATCTTTTGCATACTGCATCGGAATGACACATTGATATTGATAAAACCCTTTTCGTCCATACAAGATATTCCAATTCTCAATGGCATCTAAAGGATATTGAAATTGATAAAGGTGCTGCTCAATTACACGAGGTGTTTTATTAATGTGATAATACAGCTGATTAAATACCTTTAAGCTCAATGTATTGATACACGAGATAGGCGGTGTAAATGGAATTTTTTTTGTTTTGTTGCTTAAATGATTTAAATGCGTGTTCGAATCTGAATTTGCTTGATGATTGGCACGCATAAAGATGCCTCTGACATTTTTCCCACTTAAACAATCAATCCAAGACACGGTGTATTCCCAAGGTTCGGATTGTTTAGCAAGGTCGATAAATTCAGAAACACCACGAAAATTTAGATATTCCACATCAAGCAGATCTGATTGTAATGGTAATAATTGTATTTTGACCCTCAAAATTAGCCCAGTTAAGCCAATGCCACCTAAGGTTGCAAAAAATAATGCGGCATTTTCTTGTCGTGAACATTGAATGACGTTCAGATCGGAACGTAAGAGTTGCAGCGAGACGACATGATGACCAAAGTTACCGCGGACATGATGATTTTTGCCGTGAATATCATTGGCAATTGCGCCGCCCACACTGATTAATTGAGTACCCGGTGTGACAGGCAACATCCAACCTTGAGGAATAAAGGTATCTTGAATGTCCTTTAACAAAACCCCAGACTCACACTCCAAAATACCTGCAACTGGGTCAAAGGCATGAAAATATCGATAATTGTCTGTCAGAATAGTTTGCGCATCTGAAGCTAAGTTGACATCGCCATAGCTACGTCCCTGCCCTCGAATCAAACATGGGCGCTGTTGGGCAAAAGCCAACGCTGGATTTTGACGATCTAAAAAAGAGACTGATGTTTCAGTTTGGTACAATCTTCCCCAACTGGATAAATGCATGCCCACATCCTAATGTACGGTAAATACATATTTTTTATCTAAGTAATATTTACTGATATAGCCAATCATCAGTCCGATGATGCCACCGAGATAGCGCATTTCTTTGCCTTCAAAGATAAAGTGAAAGCCAAACTCAAAGCCCCAAAAAATAGTGGTGGTAAAGAACCCCATAACAGTATACAACACAAAAGTCCTGCGGTTATGCTGTGAATTTTTAGTTTTATACTTAAAAATATAACGTTTATCTAAAATATATTTCACCACCAATCCGACCAAAGTTCCGCTAAGTACCGAAATGAATAGAGAAAAATTTGCGCTAAACAAATGAATAGAAATTTCTTGTGCTAGTATATTGCACAAGGTCGCAATCACTGCAAACAGTGCATAAAGTAGCGCCAAGTTAAATAACTGATTCATTAAAATTTAATAATGTTGTTGATCAAATGAATATTAAAGTAGCGCGTATTTCATTACTAGGGGAAATTCAAGGTCTGATCAAATTGATTAGACCGAAGCAATGGGTCAAAAATGCTTTTATCTTTGCACCTTTAATTTTTGCAGGTGAGTTTTTAAACTTAGCTTCCGTTTATACAACCCTATTGGCTGCGTTTTTATTCTGTTTAGCTGCCTCCGCAGTCTATATCGTCAATGATTTAAAAGACATTGAAAATGATCGCGCGCATCCGGAAAAATCTAAAAAAAGACCGCTTGCCTCGGGTGAAGTTCAGCCTAAAAGCGCCTACATGCTATTAACCTTGATTTATGTCTTGCTCAGTTGTGCCTGGCTAATTCTGCCTCAGGTCATCTATGTCATTGCTGTGTATTTAGCCATTAATTTGGCCTATACATTTAGACTCAAAAACGAGCCTGTTATTGAAATTTTTATTGTGGCATTTGGCTTTGTGCTTCGTGTCTATGCAGGGGCTTTGGCGCTGAATGTACCAGTATCGCATTGGATGTTTATTACCACCTTAAGTATTTCACTGTATTTGGCCGCCATTAAAAGACGTCAAGAGCTGATCCAAAGTGGCAAACAAAGCCGTGGGGTATTGGCGCATTATTCAGTAGGCTTAATTGATCGTTTTGCTGAAATGTCTGCAGTCATTAGTGTGGTGTTTTACAGTCTTTACGTGATGGACAAACAACCAGATCTGATTTTAACCGTCCCCTTTGTCATTTTTGGCTTATTTCGCTATTGGTATATTGTGGAAACCCTTAAAGGCGGAGAATCGCCAACCGATGTTGTGATTCAAGACAAACAGATTCTTATCACTGTTTGTTTATGGTTGATGTGCTGTTTATACGTTTTATATCCGCATTAATTAGGACCATCATGCAAATCACTTCCCCCTATTTAATCACCCCATTTCTCGCTTGGTTATGTTGTGGCCTGTTAAAGTTTTTAATTAACAGCCTAAAACAAAAAAAATTGGCGTTTAATTTAATTGGCTATGGCGGCATGCCCAGTAACCATAGTGCCATTGTGAGCAGTATGGCTAGCCTGATTGCATTTAAAGAAGGGATAAATACACCTGCTTTTGGGGTGGCACTAACACTGGCGTATATTGTGATGCTTGATGCCAATGGCTTAAGAAAAAAAGTTGAAGCACAAGCCATTGAAATAAATAAGCTAAAAAATTACACCGCCCCTGTTCTACGCGAGAGAGTTGGTCATAGCAAAATTGAAATTTTAGCGGGACTGTTATTGGGCATTATTTTGGGTAGACTGATTAGCTCCCTATAAATTGGATCTTAAAAATGAATTTAACTAAAAAACTGACATTTCCTTTCATCATTCTTGTATTTTCTATTTTATATTTATTTTCTGCTTGGGTCGCAGATGATGCCTATATTACCTTTAGAACCATTGAAAATTTTCATAATGGCTATGGATTAAGATGGAATATTGATGAACGTGTGCAGAGTTATACTCACCCTTTATGGATGCTCAATCTGCTGATTGGCAAATATATTATTGATGATTTGTATTATCTTGTCATTATACTTGGTTTTAGCTATACCTTACTTACTCTTTACATTCTTTATCAACTAACTAAGCATCATCTGAGTCTTTTTATTTTAACCAATCTGATCTTTTTTAGCTCAAAAGCGGTATTAGATTTTTCATCTTCAGGCTTAGAGAATAGCTTAAGTTATTTTTTAATTTCTTTGTTTTTTTATTTAGTAATTAAACTTAAAGAACAACAATATTTTTACTTGTATTTAAGCTTAACGCTGTCTGCAATGTTCTTAAATAGAATGGATTTAATTATTACATTCTTACCCTTAGCTTTATATTTTTTCTTTTATGTACCTTACCAAAAAAATAAACTCAGAACCTCGATTGTTATGGGTCTGATTGGCTTTATTCCTGTTATAATATGGAGTAGTTTTTCAATTTATTATTATGGTTCATTTTTTGCCAACTCTGTGATTGCAAAAACAAACCTAGGCTTACCTTCTACACAGTTGCAAATACAAGGATTAAAATACTTATATGCTAATTTAATTTATGATCCATTTACGTCTATTTTTATTTATTCAATTCTTATATATACCATATTTTCAAAAAAAATTTTTAATAAACTGCTAGGAATAGGTTTATTTTTATATTTAATCTACTTGATTAATATTGGGGCTGATTATATGTATGGGAGATTCCTTACTACTGCATTTGTTACTTGTTTATTTATTGTTGTTATAAATAATAAAAAAATATTGAATAGACTTTTCCCTCTATTAATAATTCTAAGTATTTTTAATCTATATCAATATACGTTAAAAGATATTAAAAAATTTGAAATTAATAGTACTAATTTTACAGATGAACGAGCTTTTTATTACAAAACTACAGGGCTATTACTAGTAGTTAAGAATAAAAATTTACCAATTTCAGATCATTTTGATGAAACATTAACTTTATTTAATGAGCCTATTTCCAAGCCCACTATACTTTATACCATGGGTTTCAATGGTTATATTATGAGTAAAACATATCCAGAAAAGCATATTGTAGATCTATTAGCTTTGACCGATAGCTTTTCAGCAGCACATCCTATGAGTTATGGATATTGGAGAATTGGACATTTTTATAGAGCTGTCAATGCTGAATACTTAACAAGTATTGAACATAAAATAAATGCTATTACTTTACCTGAAGATCGTTATGTCCTTGATCAAGTATGGTTAATGAGTCGAGCTCCATTAACTGATAAAAAAAGATTAGATGCAATACTGAATTGGCATACAGGTAAAACTTTTAATTTAGCAAAAAAAGCATTTGAAAAATATCCACATGAGCAGATTTACAAAAATTCGCATCAGTATGGAAATACTCTGTGGTATCCAAATCAAAAATAAATATAAAATGAACATCTTTCAGTAATTATTAAAAGATGTTCATTTTTATTAAATTTTTAATTTATCATTTTTCCACTTTTCACATACTTTTTCATCACTATATTTACTGCAATACTTATTTATAAAATTTAAAGTTTTTAACCGTTCACCAGTATTAAAATTACTCTCTGTTTTACTTAGAAATTCTGAAAGAGCACTTTCCTTATTATTGATTATATAATCAATAATAAAATCATTATGATTAGATCTAGTCGCTAGGTCTGAATTATGGTACCAATTACTAATAATATAATATTTTTTTGCCTTATCACGATCATTATTAAACATCAGAATTGACATAGCATAACTAGAATAAACAGAAGATAAATTTTGTGTTGTGAGTTTTGTTTGAGCATAAACTTTTAATGAGTTAATCTCTTTTAAACTACTAAAATCTTCATGATATTTAGGCAAGCTATCGACTAGTCCCTCATAATATAAAATACCTTCTTTATCATCTAGATTCACTAAAACAAGTGCATATAACGCTTGTTCATCTGGACTCATATTAACGTTATTCTTTTGAAGTATTAATTTAGCTTCTTTAAACATCCCTATATCCACAAGTGTTTTAATATAATTATATTTATTGATACTATATTCTGGATTTACTAGATATGAGGTTTTCCATAAAGAATATTCATTAGCCCAAACTTTTACACTTTGATTAAAATTTTGAACCATAACTATTAAGAATAAAATATAAATCATCCCTACTGAAATAAATGCTGTTCTCTTTCCTAACCTAGATAAAAAATAACAAAATAAGTCAAAATATAACTTAATAAACAATATAGAATAAAATGTCAAACCCAATGTCATGAAACGCATATTCCCAATGCTCGAACCATTATTAAATGGAATTAAATATAAAGTCAAAATAACTGTAAAAATTACAGAAAACATTAACCATAGTTCATTTTTTCTTTTTTTAATAAAATATAGAATACAAAAAATAAATGAAATAAAAATAGAACATAACTTAATTTTATTTAAAAAAGTTAAATCCCAGTTAATAGGATGCACAGGGATAACATAAAAAACTGGTAATAAATAATTCTTTAAATAAAAGAAAAAAGCTTGCAATGGAATTAAATCATTAATTAAATAATAGTAATCTACTTCATTATTAGTCGTCGACCCGATAACACCTAGCGAATTATATCTTAAAAAGAAATAAATTATTAAAACAATAAAAATACTTATAATTAACAATGAGTTTTCTCTAGAAAAAATTATATAACCTTTCCAGTCATTTATTATTAGTTTATTTTTAAATGCCCATAAAAAAAACAATAAAAAAGGAAAAATAATTGCTAATTCCTTCGATAATAAACCTAAGAAAAATAATATCGGAATAGCAATATTTTTTATACTCTTACTTACATTTTTTGAAAAATATAAGTTTAATGAAATCAAAGTAAAAAAAGTAACAAAAAGATCGAATCTTCCTGATATCCAGACTGTCGACTCTATTAATACGGGATTTAAAACATAATAAACAAGAACTAAGGTAGGTAGAACTGAAGAGTATTTTTTTAAAAATTTAATTGCTAGTAAATATGTAAGCCATGCATTTAAACTAAATATTATAATATTAATGATATGTGAGATTCTAGCACTCTGACCAAAAATATTAAACTCTAAAAACCAAGTATAAAAAACAAAAGGTCTAAAATAAGCACTACCTTCAATTACTGGTCTTGAAATTAATTGCCAAGAATAATCTTGCTCACTCAAGGATGTATTATAAACAAATAAAATTAAATCATCCCAAACATAATCATAAAATATTACTCTAAAATATAATAAGATAGTTAATAGAATTAATAAACATAGATTTAAAAAATTATAATATTTAGCTTTCATAATTTACCCAAAAAAAAATGGGACATACGTCCCAATTTTTATGTTTTAAAATTTACTGTTTACAAGCATTTGGACGGTATTTTGCGTCTACGTTACCACCAGTACAAGTCCAAGTAGAACCACCATCACCTGTAACAAACAACATAGTTCCACCAGAAGCTTTACCAGTTTTCATTGTAACTGTTACTGTTCCTGCAGGATATGTACCACCAATTGTTGTCGTTACAGCAGCATATTGACCACCAAGTGTTGCATTCATTTGACCAGCAGTAGGAGTTACTGTTGGAGCAACTAATGCTGAAGGCCATGCATTTTTGTCTGCACCATATTCAGATAAAGGTGCTTTTAAACCGCCGCCTAAAGTTACCGCTTCAGAAACTTGTGAACGAGTAATATAATCTTGATAAGCAGGAATCGCAATCGCAGCTAAAATACCGATAATTGCTACAACAATCATTAACTCAATAAGGGTGAAACCCTTTTGCATAGTTTTCATAACATTCTCCACAAATGTTTTTTTGTTTATTTATAAGCTTAAGCAAAAGCTCATTTAGTCTATTTTGTATTTAGCACTAAATGTGCCAACTTTTATTATAATAATTTTTACAGAAAAAACAGCAGTTTAAAAAAATATTTTTCAATTTGTTATTTTTAGGTTTCATTTTGTGTAGATAACTGACAAAAATTGTCATTTATTTGACTAAAGTTACCCTAAAATGATGGGTTTATTTCCCAATTCATTCTTTAAATCATCCATTTTACGATCATAGTATTGATTTAAAATTTCTCCAATCTGCTTAACCCCAAAAATCACCCCATTCTTATACTTCCGTTGCTTCAGCTGCTGAATAATATTTTCACAAATCTGATCCCATACTTCTTGTGTAGTGGCCTGTTTAATTCCCCGATCAATCACAATTTCAACTTTATGATCACAAAGATTCAGATATAAAAGCACGCCACTATTATGCTCTGTATCCCATACACCCAATTCAGCAAAGAGTTGTCGGGCACGACAAAGCGTATCTTGATAATAAGCAGAACGAGAAGGCAGACACCCTTCAATCACGACTTGAATTTCCCCCACATGCCCATGCTCGGCTTCTTCTACAGCTAATGCAATCGCATGCTGGTCCTGCTTGGAGAAAAACCGCTTGGTTGCAGGCATATAAAAAAAGTGCTTAAGCCAGCGCTTTAAACTTGGTTGGGCATGTTCTTCCAGCTTCGGCTGCGTGACAATATCTGTTGTATCTGTAGTTGTTACCATGAGCCTGATGCTCCTCCCCCACCAAAACCACCGCCGCCTCCACCGAAGCCGCCGCCTCCAAAACCACCACGTCCACTACCACCGCCACGACCTCCACCTGCCATGAAAGCATGCAGGATCAACTGAGCAAGTGAGGTCACGAGCAAAAAGAAAACTCCAGCACCAATTAATAGGCTAGTGACCAATCCCATACCATTGACTAACCCGGCTGCGGTACCCGCTACTGCAGCAGTGGCCGCACTCAGCTTCCTGCCAAAGATCATGGAACCAATGACACCAGCGACGATAATAAAAATAACCGAACCAAAAGTCGCTTGAGATGCTTGCTGCGCTTTATAAGCTTGCTCCTGACGCTCTTTAAGCTCAGCCGCTGCTTGAGCTGCAATCTCAGGATCCAGATTTAGAATACGCTCTATTTCTGCCAGCCCAGCATCTATCCCTTGTGCATACTGACCCTGCTTAAACAAAGGTGTAATTTTGTTATTAATAATCCGTCCAGCCACAATATCCGGCAGAACACCTTCTAGCCCATAACCCGTTAAAATCTGGATACGATGGTCATTTACCGCAATGGTCATTAACAGACCATTATCATGTTCTTTTGATCCTAGTTGCCAGCGATCTGCCACACGCATGGAATAGTCAAAAATATCTTCCTGTCCAGTAGTAGGGACAATCACTACTCCGATCTGAGCCTTACCCGCCTGATAAAGATTGATGATTCGTTGACTAAGTTGCTGTTTTTCTTCTAACGTTAATAAATTTGCCTGATCAATCACCGGCTCATTCATGCTGGGCAAGTCGCGCTGAACCTGTCCTTCTGCCATATCATTGGCAATTTGTGACTGCGGTGCTGTATCTGCAGATTCTACATTTTGGTCCGTAGTATTCGTTTTAGGCTGCAAAATTTCACGTGCAACAATGACTTCTTCTGTATCAGTTGCCGTTGCTGTTTCACTCCAAGCAGGATTCATCAGGCTTATAATGAGGCTGAGAAATATCCCTGTACAAAGTTTTACAGCGCTTATATGCATCATTGCAGCCACCTTATTAGTGATTACCCAAGATCAAGCTTAATCAAATGAAACCTTAGGTGCCTGTTGTGCACTCTGCTCTGCACTAAAGTTTGGCTTGGTATCCATCCCAATGACTTTGGCAGTCATCACCTGCGGGAATTGACGTGCATAAGAGTTAAAATCTTGTACAGTCGTAATATAACGGTTACGCGCTACCGCAATACGGTTTTCAGTACCCTCAAGTTGTACCTGCAGGTCACGGAACTGCTCATTAGCTTTCAAATCAGGATAATTTTCGGTTACGGCCAATAAACGCGATAAGGCACTAGTCATTTGTGCTTGAGCTTCCTGATAACGCTGGAACAATTCAGGATCTTCCAGCACTTCACGGTCAACTTTCAAACCTGCAACATTGGCACGTGCCTGAGTCACTTCAGTCAATACCTGCTCTTCATGCGCCGCATAGCCTTTGACGACATTCACCAGATTCGGCACCAAGTCAGCACGACGCTGGTACTGGTTTTGCACTTCAGACCATGCTGCAGTCACCGCCTCATCCTTGACTTGTAAGGTGTTATAGCCACAACCTGTAAGTGTCAGGGTACTGGCTAGCATCAGAGCAATGAAAGATTTTTTTAATACAGGGATCATCTTTTATCCTCAATTCTTTATTGATATTTATTTAATTAATTTGATTTTAAACATATTTTTCTCATTTTTTGTTAATTTTTATAATTTTTTACTTATATCGTTTTTATTCCTTCTGTTTTGCTTCAAAGCTACGACTTAATATTAGATATATCTATAAATTCAAATCCATATTTATTATAAATTCTTAGAACTAAGCTGACTGAATGAATAAAATGAAGAAAAACAAAAAACCCGCCGTAGCGGGTTTTTTTAAACAAATGATTAAACTAAATTAAACATCAAGGTAATCCAGAATACCTTCTGCAGCCTGACGACCTTCCCAGATCGCTGTCACGACCAGATCAGAACCACGGACCATGTCACCACCGGCAAAGATTTTTGGATTTGAAGTCTGGAATTTGTATTGCTGCTGCTCGGCTGCAAGTACGCGACCCGAACCATCCAAGTTGATTTCTACGTCAGTAAACCAGTCTGCAGGACTAGTACGGAAACCAAATGCCAGCAATACTGCATCTGCAGGTAGAATTTCTTCTGAACCTGGAATTGGTTCTGGGCTACGGCGTCCACGGCTGTCTGGTTCACCCAGTTGAGTGGTTACCACTTTTACGCCAGTCACTTTACCATTTTCACCCACGATTTCGATAGGCTGACGGTTGAACTGGAATTCTACACCTTCTTCACGTGCATTTTTTACTTCACGACGTGAACCCGGCATGTTCGCTTCATCACGACGATAAGCACAAACAACAGACTCAGCACCTTGACGGATTGAAGTACGGTTACAGTCCATCGCGGTATCACCACCACCTAAGACAATCACTTTCTTGCCTTCAACACTGATGTATTCGGATGGATCTTTTTCCCAGCCCTGGCAACGGTTCACGTTAGCAATCAGGAAATCCAGTGCATCATACACACCATCCAGATCTTCACCAGCAAAGCCACCTTTCATATAAGTGTATGTCCCCATACCCATAAAGACAGCGTCATAGTCAGCGAGTAACTGGTCGATAGTGACATCGGTACCAATTTCAGTATTCAGACGGAATTCAACCCCCATGCCGGTGAAAATTTCACGACGGCGTTTCATCACGTCTTTTTCCATCTTGAATTCTGGGATACCGAAAGTCAGCAGACCACCAATTTCAGGACGTTTATCAAATACAACTGGCTTAACACCATTACGTACCAGAATATCAGCACAACCTAGACCTGCAGGACCTGCCCCAATGATAGCCACTTTTTTATCAGTCCATTTCACATGAGACATATCTGGACGCCAGCCTAAAGCGAAAGCGGTGTCATTGATATATTTTTCAGCATTACCAATGGTGACTGCACCAAAACCATCATTTAAGGTACAAGCACCTTCACACAGACGGTCTTGGGGACAAACACGACCACAGACTTCTGGCAAAGTATTGGTCTGGTGACAAAGTTCTGCCGCCTGGAAAATACGGCCTTCTGCAAGTAACTTCAACCAGTTTGGAATGTAGTTATGAACTGGACATTTCCATTCACAGTACGGGTTACCACAACCTAGACAACGATGTGACTGATTTGCAGCCACTTCAGTTGTGAAAGGTTTATAAATTTCCACAAATTCTGCTTTGCGGACGTCAATCTCTTTTTTCTCTGGATCTTGGCGTGCGACATCCAGGAATTGAAAGTCATTATTTAGGCGCTCTGCCATCTCTCTCTCCGTGGGTAGACCTAAGGCTTTATTCGCATTACCTTAGGTCTGCCTATATCTGCAGTAGTGGAATTATTGTGGATCAGCTTGAGTTGTTTTCAACAAGGTCAATAAGTTAGCTGCTTTTGGTTTTACCAGCCAGAACTTACGACTATAGAAATCAAACTCATGGCGGATCTTGTACGCCCAAGCACTACCTGTTTCTGCAATATGTTCATCTAAAATGCGAAGCAAGAAGGTCTGATGTTCTTCCATCGCTTCAGTTGAGATACGGTTCAGTTCAATCAACTCATGGTTGTAATGATCTACGAAATCATTGTCCAGGTCCAATACATAAGCAAAACCGCCGGTCATACCTGCACCGAAGTTATGGCCTACTTTACCCAGGACAGTCACAATACCGCCAGTCATGTATTCACAGCAGTGATCGCCTGCACCCTCAATCACAGCGAAGGCACCTGAGTTACGAACTGCAAAACGCTCACCTGCAGTACCTGCAGCAAACAATTTACCACCAGTCGCACCATACAGACAGGTATTACCAATGATGGCAGTATTTTGAGTCTGGAACGGAGAACCTTTTGGTGGGAAAATCGAGATACGGCCACCTGCCATACCTTTACCCACGTAGTCGTTCGCATCACCTTCCAGTTTGAGATGCAGGCCACCGGCATTCCAGACACCGAGTGACTGACCCGCTGTACCAGTCAGATTTACTTTAACTGGATGTGCTTCCATACTCAGGTTGCCATAACGTTTGGCAATTTCACCTGACAGACGCGCACCAATTGAACGGTCACAGTTACCTACTGTGAAGCTGTATTCACCACCTGTACCTGCTTCGATTGCTGGCAGAATTTCTTCTACCATCTTCTCAGCCAAAATACCTTTATCGAACGGTTCATTACCCTGTACTTCACAGTACTGTGCTTTGCCTTCTGCTGCTGGATGTGACTCAAGCAGTTTGCTTAGGTCAAGGTGAGCATGTTTGTCAGTTTCACCTGGCAGGATTTCCAGCAAATCTGTACGACCAATCAGGTCTTTCAGGCTAGATACACCCAATGCAGCCAACCATTCACGAGTTTCTTCAGCAATAAAAGTGAAGAAGTTGATCAGCATTTGTGGTTCGCCGATGTAGTGCTCTTGGCGCAGATGATCCTGCTGAGTCGCAACACCGGTCGCACAGTTATTCAAGTGACAGATACGCAGGTATTTACAACCTAAGGCAATCATTGGAGTCGAACCGAAGCCGAAGCTTTCTGCACCCAAGATCGCGGCTTTTACTACGTCCAGACCAGTTTTTAAACCACCATCAGTTTGAACGCGTACTTTGCCACGCAGGTCGTTTACACGAAGTGCTTGATGCGCCTCACTTAAACCTAATTCCCATGGAGAACCCGCATGGTGAATCGAAGACAATGGAGATGCTGCTGTACCGCCGTCATAACCAGAAATGGTAATAAAATCGGCATACGCTTTCGCAACACCTGCTGCAATCGTACCTACACCCGGCTCAGATACCAGTTTCACCGATACCATTGCTTGCGGATTGACCTGTTTCAAGTCAAAGATCAACTGCGATAAATCTTCGATCGAATAGATATCATGGTGTGGTGGTGGTGAAATCAGGGTCACACCTGGAACTGAATAACGTAAACGGGCAATCAAGCCATTCACTTTACCACCTGGCAACTGACCACCTTCACCTGGTTTTGCACCTTGAGCTACTTTAATTTGCAGTACTTCTGCTGATGTTAAGTACGCTGGAGTTACACCAAAACGTCCGGATGCAATCTGTTTGATTTTCGAGTTACGGATGGTGCCATAACGGGCTGGATCTTCACCGCCCTCACCAGAGTTAGAACGACCGCCAATGGTGTTCATGGCAATCGCAATCGCTTCATGTGCTTCAGGAGATAACGCACCCAAAGACATACCCGCAGAGTCAAAGCGAGGCAGAATATCTTCTACAGACTCAACCTGATCCACTGGAATTGAGTTGTCAGTTTTCAGCTTGAATAAGTCACGAATGGTTGCAATGGGACGATTGTTTACCAGCTCTGCATATTCTTTAAAGTCCGCATAATTACCAGAACGTACTGCTTTATGCAGTGAGTTAATCACATCCGGGTTAAACGCATGGTATTCCTTGCCGAAGACAAATTTCAGCATACCGCCCTGATCGATTGGCTTACGGTTTTTCCAGGCCAAATCTGCCAGTTGCTTCTGGTCATTTTCAAGGTCAGCAAAAGTTGCACCCTGAATACGGCTCGGAACACCTACGAAGCATTTGTTCACAACTTCATTAGATAGGCCGACTGCTTCAAATAACTGACCGCCACGGTAAGAAGCCACAGTTGAAATACCCATCTTAGACAGGACTTTCAGCAGGCCTTTTTCAATCCCCTTACGGAAATTGTTTTGGGCATATACCGGATCACCCAGCAACTCACCTTTAGCCACCAGATCATTGATCACATCATATGCCAGGTACGGATAAATTGCTGTCGCACCAAAGCCAAGCAAAACGGCAAATTGAT
The DNA here is from genome assembly GCF_013417335.1 of Acinetobacter sp. YH16031. NCBI lineage: Bacteria > Pseudomonadati > Pseudomonadota > Gammaproteobacteria > Moraxellales > Moraxellaceae > Acinetobacter > Acinetobacter sp. YH16031. Next base: position 58,953 of record NZ_VPED01000007.1, on the reverse strand, counting down.
GTGGATCACGTGCAAAACCGGTTTCAACAATCAGGTTCGCATCAGTACGCAAGCCAGTATTGATCAGATGATGGTGTACTGCACCAGTGACCATCACAGCATTGGCTGGCAAGAAACCTTCACGGATTTTCTTGTCTGAAAGTACCAATAAAGTTTTGCCGTCACGAATCGCTTGCGCTGATTCTTCGCAAATACGAGCAATCGCAGCTTCCAGACCTTCAGTTTCAGCATAGTTCAGATCAATATCCGCAATCTCATAACCTGTACGACCTAGCGTACGGATCTGATGCATTTTTGAATTAGACAGGACCGGACTTGAAATAATCAGACGGTCTGCATGTTCTGGACCCTGTTCGAAAACGTTTTGTTCACGACCTAAACAGGTTTCCAGCGACATCACAATCGATTCACGTAATGGATCGATTGGCGGGTTGGTGACCTGAGCGAACTGCTGACGGAAATAGTCTGATACATGACGTACCTGACGTGACAGAACCGCCATCGGGGTATCATCACCCATAGAACCCACAGCTTCCTGACCGCTTTCAGCGATTGGACGCAGTAACTGGTCACGTTCCTCGAAAGTCACCATGAACATTTTCTGTGCCGCTTTCAGGTTGTCACCTTTCAAGCCTCGCTCACATAGATATTCTTCCAGTTCAGGGCTGCCTTGTAGACGTACAGCATTTTCACGTAACCATTCACGGTACGGACGCATACGTTTCAGGTGATTATTCACATCCTGAGTATCTAATACTTTACCGGTATAAGTATCGATCACCAGCATTTGGCCAGGACCCACACGTCCTTTAGAAATGACATCTTCAGGTTCATAACCCCATACACCGATTTCTGACGCCAGTGTGATGTAGCCATTTTTAGTGATGACCCAACGTGCCGGACGCAAGCCGTTACGATCCAGCATACAGATCGCATGACGACCGTCTTGGATAACTAAACCAGCAGGGCCATCCCATGCTTCCATATGTTTAGAGTTGAACTCATAGAATGCACGTAAGTCAGCATCTAAAGTTTCAACGTTCTGCCAAGCAGGTGGAACCAGCATACGTAGCGCACGGAACAGATCCATACCACCACCCACGAGGATTTCCAGCATGTTATCCAGACTAGATGAATCTGAACCAGTACGGTTTACGATTGGATTCAGCTCAGTCAGACCTGGCAGTAATGGGTTTTCAAATTTAGGCGTACGCGCCATTGCCCAGTTACGGTTAGCCGTAATAGTGTTGATCTCACCATTGTGCGCCAGGTAACGGAATGGCTGAGCCAGTGGCCAGCGTGGCAATGTATTGGTAGAGAAACGTTGGTGGAAAACCACGATATGTGATGCCAGACGCTCATCAGCCAGGTCAGTATAGAAGTCAGCAATAGCTGCCGGCATCATCAGACCTTTATAGCTGATTACAGTTGAGCATAAGGTCGTCACATAGAAGTATGGATCACTGGTTAACTGCTGCTCAGCACGACGACGCGCAAGGAACAATTTGCGGTTGAATTCAACTTCAGTCACACCGATTGGGCAGTTAACAATCACCTGTTCAAAAGCTGGTAGAGACTGCATTGCAATCTCACCGAGCGCATCATTATTCGTCGGTACAACACGCCATGCGATAACGCGACAACCTTCTTCTTCAATTTCTTTGGTCAGGACTTGTTTTGCATGTGCGGCTAATGCTGGATCCAGATTCAGGAATACTGTACCCACAGCAAAAATCTCACTTAAGGTAATGTCACTTAAGCGTTTGGCCTCTTCACGGAAGAATTCTTTAGGCATTGCCAGCAATAGACCACAACCATCACCGGTCTTGCCATCAGCAGCAATACCGCCACGGTGGGTCATACAACTTAGACTATGAATTGCGGTCTTGACCAGATCATGACTGGCATCACCCTGCATATGGGCGATCAAACCGAAACCACAGTTATCTTTAAACTCATCCGGTTGGTATAAACCTTGAGCGGGAGCTACATTATTAGGCGATGGCATGTGCATAGCGTACCCTTCTTTTCACTAAGCCCGATAGGCTATTAAACAATCTAAATTCTGCTGTGCGTGACTGTCTGATTTACTCGGCAAGCTAAGCAGCTTTATAGAGCAAAATATCATTGAGTATCTTTTCAACATAATCCTTTTTCAGACGGAATGCATGAAAAATAACATTCATTTTGCTGATGGATAAGATAAAAATAAGCAACAAAGATGACAATTACGCCTATTCATCGAATCATTTTCGCGCCAAAACAGGGAGATTAATTCAATTCATGCACCAATAAAGCAAATTTCATGCCAACTTAAGGAGCAAAAATCAAAACAACACAAATGACAAAGATTTAGCCTACAAAAGGAAAATTATGATTATTTATAGTGCGTATTTTTTGCACCAAAAGCGCACATTTATAATAAAGATAAAGTGTCCGTGCGCTATTTTAGACCGGCCTAGTTAAATGGATCACTAATCTCGTTTTCTTGAGGCCGAGAATTGCCATTTGATGAGCGCGGACTTCCTTCGACATGACTTTGAGATTTCTGTACATCCACTACATTACCTTCCTGATCACGTCGAACAATCGTGGTACTCGTGGTGCTTTCTTTAGGGGTGACCACAGGGGCTGAAGGTTGAGCTTTCGGTCTGATCTGTACGGATTCATCGACTTTCGGTAAAGGTACATTTTTCAACTGAATTTCATAAAGTTTTTGATTACTTGCCAGTTCTTCCGAACCCATACTGTTGACTAGACTGGCATATTGTTGCATGGCCACAACTTTAGGCTGGACGGATTTAGGCAGATTCAGATTGAGCGCTGATAAAGCCTGTTGAGCTTCTGCTGCGGTTTTATACAGACCATATAACAATACATATTGTTCAGGCTGGTTCTCACCCGAAAGCCTTAAATAAACAAAAGGCTTACGATCCTGTTGCTTTTTCAGGAAGGTTTTTAGAATGGCTTCATTACCTACACGAAATAGCTCAATCGCATGCTGTTTCTTTACTTCACCAATATATTTGGTTCCACGGAATTCAGGCTCATGACTAACATTGACAACAATTCGAGTATTGAGATCAAGAGGCTTAACCTCATCAGAAAGTGCACCAAGATGGGTCATAGAGGCTACTTTTTCTGGTTGAATCTGTAATTCAACTTCCGTTTCCGGCTTCTTCTCTACTTCTACAACTTCATCTGTATCAGCGATAGCCCAAAAAACCAAGGCAGCAAATAGACAGCATACGCCACAGACCAGCCAGAAATAATGCTGAATCTTTTGCCAAGGAGTACGTAATGCTGTCATAAAAATTTAAACCTATGCCTGATGAGCTAAAATCGCCTGTTGCATCAACTCGACATCAAAGTCTCGAGTAATAACCGCTTTTCCAAGTTGCTGCAATAATACAAGACGAAGCTGCCCATTTAAAACTTTCTTGTCGTGAGCCATATAAGCCAGGAAATCGTCAAGTGGGATTTTAGGACAAACAATAGGTAATTGCGCACGAGAAATGATTTTTTTTGTACGCTCAAGGTCTTCTAATGAAATCCAGCCCATGCGATGGGATAAATCTGCTGCCATCACCATACCGGTTGCTACCGCTTCTCCGTGCAGCCATTCACCATACCCTAGATAAGACTCAATCGCATGACCGAATGTATGACCGAGATTAAGTAAAGCGCGCTCACCCTGCTCTTTTTCATCATTGGCTACAATACGAGCTTTATGTGCACAAGAACGATAAACTGCTTCGGCCAGCAATTGCTCATCACGGGCAATAAGACCTTCCATATTGGCTTCCAGCCAGACCAGAAATTCTTCATCTCCGAGCAAGGCATATTTGATCACTTCAGCCAAGCCTGCAGACAGTTCACGATCTGGTAAAGTTGACAGCTGTGACATATCTGCCAACACCACTTGTGGCTGCTGGAAAGCACCAATCATATTTTTACCCAGTGGATGATTAATGCCAGTTTTACCGCCCACGCTGGAATCCACTTGAGAGAGTAAAGTCGTTGGCACCTGAATAAAATAGACACCACGCTGGAAACAGGCAGAGGCAAAACCGGCCATATCTCCAATAACACCACCACCGAGTGCCAGAACCGTACAGTCGCGGTTAAAGCCTGCCTCAAGCAATGCATCAAAAATTAGGTTTAGATGCTCAATATTTTTGTATTTCTCACCATCTGGCAAAATACAGGTCGCCACAGTTTTACCCAAATTTTCCAATGCAGCCTTATAGCGATCCAGATAGAGTGGTGCCACCGTCTCATTACTGACAACCATCACCTGCTTGCCATGAATATAGGGCTCAAGCAATTCCTGAGGATTCAAGTTACTGCCAATAAAAATAGGATAACGACGTTCACCGAGTTCGACATATAAGGTTTTCATGAGGGGATAACCACTTTTTCAACTGAACTTATTTTTTTGGAAGGATGAGATTCAGAATACGCTGCGCCAAATCTCGTGCAGCCCCCTGATTGGTCTCAATGATGTAATGTGCGACTTCCCGGTATAACGGATCCCGCACTGCAAGCAGATCTCTGAGTTTCTGTTCAGGATTTTCGACTTGTAACAAGGGACGGTTTTTGTCGCGATAGGTTCGCTGAAGCTGAATTTCAACTGGAGTGTAAAGATAAACAACGATACCTCGCTGCTTTAAATAATCCCGATTAGGAGCCTGAGTAATTGCACCACCACCAGTTGCAAGTACCAGCTGTGGGCGTGAGGTTAACTCATCAATTACAACAGTTTCACGATGACGAAAACCCTTTTCACCCTCTTTTTCAAAGATCCAGGGAATCGTAGCCCCTGTTTTCCGCTCAATTTCATGATCGCTGTCCAGAAATTCTCGTCCTAACAGTTCTGCTAAATGTCGTCCTACTGTTGTTTTACCGGCCCCCATCGGCCCTACCAAATAGATATTTGGCAGGGTTTCAAACTCTTTGCTTGGCAAGGAGTCACCTATTCATTTTGTTAAATTCAAAATATATTAATGATTTCTTGAAACACTGTCATTAACAATTCGAGGTGTAACAAAAATCAGTAGCTCACGTTTGTTATCCGATTTTACATCTTTACGGAATAAACGACCTAAATAAGGTAGATCGCCCAAGAAAGGAACTTTAGTTTGTGCATTTCGAGTTTCTTGCTCAAAAATACCACCAAGTACTACTGTTTCACCATTATCAACCAGTACATTAGTATTGATCTGGTTTTTATTAATCGTTAACTGTCCAGTAGGTGTCGGATTTCCTGGTGAGTCACTGGTAATATTCAACTCCATCTGCACTTTACCATCTGGTGTAATACTTGGCGTTACATCTAAACTTAAAGTTGCATCAATAAATTCAGTAGTTGACACTGCATTAGCACCACCACCTTCTGCGGACTGATAAGGAATTTGTGAACCGGAGGCAACGGTTGCTTTTTGCTTGTCAGCAGTGAGTACTTTCGGTGTAGAAATTACTTCACCATAACCATCTGCTTGAAGCGCAGAAAGTTCAAGATCGAGCATAAAATCTGACAGACTAATTAAACCAAAGGCGATGCGACTTGCTCCCGGACTAGTTACACCTAGATCCACATTAAGGTTATCCGGTCTCTGAATTTCATAGGTCCACCCCCCTCTTTCACTATCAAATTCAGGCTCCCTCAAATCCCAAAGAGTCGTATCACTACCACCAACAAGAAGGTGATTATTATTGGTAATCCCTTGAGAGAGAATTCCCCATTTCACTCCCATTTCTTTGGTAAAGTCAGTCGTTGCACGCACAATACGTGCTTCTACCATGACTTGCTTTACTTGGACATCAAGCAGATCAACCATATTACGAATTTTATCAATGAAAGGCTGGGTATCATTCACAATAATGGTATTGGTACGAGCATCAATAGAGATAGAGCCACGTGAACTTAATAAACTTTCTTTATCGTCGTTATTAGTACTATTACTTGAATTACCTGATCCTGATGCACTTTTATTTTGAGTAATCAGTTTTTCAATATCTGCCGCTTTTGCATAACTGAGTTGCATATATTCAGTTTGAATTGGTGCAAGTGCAACGCTTTGTTTTAAAGCCTTGGCTTCTTCTTCTTCAGCCTTAATCAATTCTGCCACTGGTGCAATCCAGATCACATTACCATTACGACGTTTATCCAGATTTTTGGTTTTTAATACAATATCTAAAGCCTGATCCCAAGGCACTTCTTTGAGGCGTAAGGTAATATTACCCTGTACGCTATCTGCAGCAACCATATTGATATCGGTAAAATCGGCTAATAATTGTAGAACTCGACGAACTTCAATATCTTGGAAATCGAGGGAAATTTTCTTGCCTGTATAAGCGACTGATTTAGGACGTAATGGACCCTTAACTTCTGGACGCTTCAAACTAATCGTCAGCTTATTATCCGTCTGGAAAGCCATATATTCATAACTTTCTGCAGACTGAATAGTAATTACACCTGAACCATTTTGATTGACTGCATCTACGGTTGAAACAGGCGTGGCAAAATCATTCACATTCAAACGTCGGGTCAAATGTGCCGGAATCTTGGAGCCCAGAGCCCGCACAATCACTTTGGTTCCCTGCTGCTGTACATCGACTGGTGTGTTCTGACCTGCCAGATCAATTACCACCAGTCCTTCACCTTGCGCACCCCGCTGAAAACCAATATTAGTAATCCCCTGAGCGACCTGCTGTTGTACAGGCTGAGCAATAGCGACTGGAGTGGCAGAATTAATTTTTAAAATAAAGGTATTGCCTTCCACACGCGTCGTAAATGCACCTGCATTAGCGAGATTCACTGTCAGGCGAGAACGCTGTGCATCTGAGCTAATATCCACTGAACTGGCTTCAGCAGTTGCGACTGGAATACTAGACTGTTTTAGATTTTGTTGTGCCTCATTAAAATCCAGAATCAGGCGTGATGGAGATTCAAGCTGATAAGCTTGAGGCTGAGGTGGCAAGCCATTAAACATCACTCGGATTTCAGTTCCCTGCCCAGGAATCTGCATTGGCACCACATTGGTCATTGAAACCTGCGCACTCGCTGCTTGCATCACAGCAATCGCGACAGCCCCCATAGAAAACTGACGAAACACATGATTCATTGTATTAGCATCCCCAAAAATAAATTCTTTAATACTCTTATTCATTTTTATTCCTTAAAACTTATGGCGCTGGCCCAATCAAAACCAGACTTCGTGGACGTTCCACATATCCCTCACGGCCATCTGGAATAATCTCAATCAAGTCAATCTGTGTCGGCGTAATTCTCGTTACACGACCATGATTAAGTCCCATATAGCTGCCACGTTGTATCCGTTCAATTTCCCCATCAGGCGTTTGAATTAGAGCCAGAATCTGCCCCGCCTGATTCCGCATACTGCCTTTCATACTTAAGGTTTCGAGTGGATAACTCTCTAAAGGCTGTAATTGGCGTGACAAATTTGGATAAACTCGCTTACCCGCCATAATTTTCAATTCAGCTGCTAAAGAGCTCGGCAGGAAAGGACTTTTCAGCTGATGAGCTGCGTAATTAAACATTTCTGTCGGAATAAAATCCGGCGCCGGTTCAATTGGTAATGGTGGTTGATTACGAATATTGGCCATTTCCTGATTGACTGCATCAATTCTTGATTCGCAGCCCACCAATAAAAATCCAAGCGTTAAAGCTGAAGTAATTTTAATAATATTCATTACTGAGCTCCCTGCGTATCAGTTGTAGCCGGAGTAGATGAAGCATCTGCATTACCTACATAACGGTAGGTTTTCGCTTTTACTACATAATCAATGACAGGAATTTCAGATTTCTTTTCTTTATTTTCAGTTCCCGTAATCGTGAAATCATGCAGCGTAACGATACGCGAAAGCCCTGCAATACTGCTCACAAAAGAACCAAAGGCATGATAATCCCCAGTGGCTTCAATCGCGATTGGCTGTTCAATAAAGAATTCCTGCTTGATTTCAGGTTCAAGACGAATATTCTTGAATTTCAGTCCGGAGTTCACTCCACTCAGGTTAATATCTTCCACCAGACCAGGAATTTCTGTTTCTTTCGGCAATTGTTCCAATTGCTGATTAAAACGTGCTTCCATTTCTTGCAACTGAATCTGGTACTGCTGTAAATTACGCAGCTTGGATTCCTTTTCCCGGAATTCATTTAACAGGTTTTGTTCTTGAGCACTGGCTTGTGAAATCGCTTCTATCTTGCCGCGAATAAACCCGAAATACCCCAGCATAAAAACCAGAATAACAATAAAGATCCAGCAGGTAATTTTGACTGATAACGGCCAGCTACCATAATTATTTGGATCTAGTGTATTGAATTGTTGAAAGAATTTTTCAACTGTCATTTTTTTTCTAGGAACAGCCACTACGTCTTGGCTTAATTCATCGAATCCGTCATTACTCATGATGATGCCTCCGCTGTAGTTGTGGCTGGTGTTTGTCCTTCTTTAAGTGTTGGCTCAGCGATTTGATCCAGATCAACCGTGACCGTAAAGCTGCCATAAGATTCTTCCACTCGGGGAATCACTGATGATGGCGCTTTATCTTTTGGTTCTTCAGCAACCAGGAAAGCATTCATAAATGCATTACGATACCAGGTAGAAGCCTCCAGATTACGTAGCAATTCAGCCACTGTATTCGGACTTTCCGCCTTACCTTCAATGGTGAATTTATCGCCGGTACGCTGGAATTTGGTAATGTACATATTGCTTGGTGTGACCCGTACAATTTCATCAATCAGGTGAACTGCGATCGGCCGTTGAGTCTGTAAACCCTGAATCAGCTTCATACGTTCAACAATTGCATTACGCTGGTCTTGTAAACCATCCAATGCTTTCAGCTGTACATCCAGATTCTGGTTAGTACTGACCACCAGCTGATTGGCCTGTTCCTGATCCTGAAGTTTTTGATCGTAATAGAACCAGGTTGAACCTGCTGCTGCCAATCCTAGAAAAAGTGCCCCTGCGCAAATCGCTACAAATTCATTATTTCTTTTAATTCTTAGCTCATCGCGCCAAGGGAGTAAGTTAATCTTTGCCATTAATCAAAACTCCTCAATGCCAAACCACATGCAACCATGAGTGAGGACGCGTCATTTTCAATTTTTTTAATATCAATTTGAGGAGAAAAGCCCATTTGCAGGAATGGATTGGCAATGGTGACCCGGTAGCCGAGTTTTTGCTGTAATAGTTTTGCCAGACCTGGAATATTGGCATTCCCCCCTGCCAATAAAATATGGTCAATCTCGTTAAACTGAGATGAAGAGAAGAAGAACTGTAATGAACGCGCTGCCTGCTGCACGACTGCATCTAGAAAAGGTTCCAGCACTTCGATATCATAATCATCGGGTAAGGCACGGGTTTTTTTAGCACGTCCTGCTTCCTCAAAAGACAATCCATAACGGTTCTGGATTTCCTGAGTCAGCTGCTTACCACCAAAAACCTGCTCACGAGTATAAATGATCTTGTTATTCTGCATGACGGACAAAGTCGTCATACTATGACCAATATCCAGGATCCCGACAGTATTTACCCCCATCGGCAAGGTGTCTGAAAATACCTTGAATGCATTTTCTAGTGCAAAACTCTCGACATCTGCAATTTTTGGATTGAGATTGGCAATTTGCAGTACTTCAGAACGCGCTTCAACATTTTCGATTCGGGTTGCTACTAACAGGACATTGACCCGGTTCGGATTGGTTAAACGGTCTGGCAAGACTTCAAAGTCCAGACTGGCTTCATCAAGTGGGAAAGGAATATATTGTTCGGCATCTTCACGAATCTGAATTTCACGTTCATCATCCGACATATCGGCATCCATTTCGATGATCTTGGTGATGACCATAGAAGTTGGAATCGCAAAGGCTGACTGACTAGACTGGGTATTGGCCAAATTAATCGCACGCCCCAACGCATCACCCACCGCTTCTGGATTTAAAATGTTTTTTTCAACGACACTACTTTCTGGTAATGGGACCAAAGCATAACTTTCTACCCAGTACCTACCGTTCTTTACAGAGAGCTCTAAAACTTTAACAGAAGTCGAACTAATATCGACTCCTATTAACCCCTTATTTGGCTTACGATATAACCTGCGCACAATACAATTCCTATTATTTTTTTATCCCCAATAAAAACAAACTCACCAATCTGTGCCGGCCTATAATTTTATATAGATACAATAACTCATCTAACAATATGCATATCTAAAGGATATACTGACCGGTAATTAGTTTGCCATTAGCTCTTATTAAAACTTACTTGTTATGAAAAAGCTATCTTGTTCAGGCCTTGTTCATCCATTTTTTTTGATCATTATCATTATTTTGATCTCAATTCCGATGGGTTTCTATGGCATGTATCTCTATATTGCCCCATCTTTGCCTGAAATGTCTACGCTTAAAAAGGCACCTTTATTAAAGCCTTTACAAGTTTTTAGCTCAGATAATGAGCTCATTGCAGAGTATGGTGGCAAGCTTTCTGTTCCTGTGAATTATGAACAGATTCCGAAAGAATTTATTTACGCCTTCCTCGCTGCAGAAGATTCCAGTTTCTTCGAACACAGCGGGATCAGCTTTAAAGGCTTAGGACGTGCAGTCAGTGAAACCATTACCGGCTCTGATGTACAGACTGGTGGTTCGACCATTACCATGCAGGTCGCTAAAAACTACTATTTAAGTCCCGAACGTACTTTAAAGCGTAAGCTGACTGAAATTTTCCTGGCACGTAAAATAGAACAGAATTTAAGTAAAGAAGAAATTCTAACTTTATATGTCAATAAAATTTTCCTCGGGAAAAATGCTTATGGCATCGCGGCAGCAGCGAAAATCTATTACAACAAAAGTTTAGATGAGCTTTCGATTGCACAAATGGCGATGATTGCTGGCCTACCTAAAGCACCTTCTCGTTATAATCCGGTGGCTAACCCTAAGCGTGCACTGGAACGCCGCAACTGGATTTTAGGTCGTATGCTGCAACTGGGTTATCTGAATCAAAGCCAATATCAGGAAGCGATTGCTGAACCGATTAACCTGGATATGCCTGACCGTAGTACCCGCAACAAATTTCCCTACGTCGGTGAAATGGTTCGCTCTGAACTGGTAGAAAATTTTGGTGAACAGGCCATAGATTCAGGTTATAAAGTCTATACGACGATCCACAGTGAACGTCAAGCTTACGCTGAGCAGGCAGTACAGGATGGTTTAGAAGCTTACGACCGTCGTCATGGCTGGCGAGGTGCTGAGGCTCATGATCAACCTCTGCAAAATTTCCGTGTCTATGCCAACACTTACCCTGCTGAAGTGACCAAGGTCAATAATAATAGCTTTGAAGCGTTGATGCAGGATGGTACAACCGTAACTGTGCCTTGGTCAGGTATGTCTTGGGCTCGTCCTTATCGTAGTGCAGATAGTGTAGGTACTGCACCAAGCAGAGCCTCACAGATTGTTAAAGTTAAAGATATTGTTCGTTTAAGACCTAATGAAAATAAAAGTTCCTGGGCACTGGTACAAACACCTCAGGTACAGGGCCAATTAATTGCATTGAACCCGAATAATGGTGCGATTGAAGCCATTGTCGGTGGTTATAATTTTTATCAATCCAAATTTAACCGCGCGACTCAAGGCTGGCGTCAGCCGGGCTCAACCATTAAACCCTTTGTTTATGCTCTGGCTTTAGAACGTGGTATGACTCCGCATACCATGGTCAATGATGCGCCTATTACCATTGGTAAATGGAGTCCGCGTAATTCGGATGGCCGTTATTTAGGGATGATTCCTTTACGTCGTGCTTTATATCTGTCACGTAACACGGTTTCAGTACGCCTATTACAAACTGTTGGTATTGAGCGTACACGTCAGTTATTTATGGATTTTGGCTTGCAGGATAACCAGATTCCACGTAACTACACCATTGCTCTAGGTACACCTCAGGTTTTACCAATCCAGATGGCTACTGGTTATGCTACGTTCGCCAATGGCGGTTATCGGATTCAGCCACATTTTATTACGCGGATCGAAGATGCCTATGGCAAGACTATTTTTGAGGCTAAGCCTGAATATGCCTGCATCTCGTGTATTAATGCTCAGGAAGAAAGTCCTCAACCAACAGCCGCACTCACTCCTGATGATGAAGCCATTGAAATCAATAACAAAACCTTAGCACAGAAACCAGAGACACCAAAAATCTCGGCTGAAGACAGTAACTACCGTCAGGCAGAACGTATTTTAAAATCTAGTTCTGCTTATGATATGGCCAATATCCTGCGTGATGTGATTCAGCATGGTACGGGACGTGCTGCTTTAAGAATTGGTCGTAGCGATATTGGGGGTAAAACCGGTACCACCAATGATGCCAAAGATGCCTGGTTTGCAGGTTTTAATGGCAAACTGGTCACCGTTGCCTGGGTCGGTTTCGACCAGCCAAAAACTTTAGGTCGCCGTGAATACGGTGGCGTGGCAGCCTTACCAATCTGGACCGACTTTATGGGGAATGCCTTAAAAGGTACACCAGAAGCTTGGGTTCGCCTGGATCGTAACGCTAAAGCACCAATTAACCGTAATAAAGTAGTGCAAGGTGAGCAGGAACAACATGATCCGTCTTCTCCACCTTTAGCGACGCCTCTGTATCGCCCTGCCCCGGTTGTAGCACCTAAACGACAAAGCAATGATTTTGAAGATTTGCCTGATCAGGAAATCCGCATACCGGATGATGAAAGAGTGGCACCAAGAGACCAGCCACTACAGCCAAATCGGGTGGTGGATCCTTTGGAAAACTTGATTGAAGAAATTGAATAATCTGAACCAATAAAAAATCCCTCATTATTGAGGGATTTTTTATTTCTAAATGCCCGATTTACTTCTTCTGAAATACATAAATCTGGAATTGGGCCATTAAATCGAATTGATCCTGCTGCTCAAGTGCCAAACGGCGTTCAGGTTTGGCTTTATAAGCATAGGGAGTCATAGCAATCAGGTTTTTTAAATCCGCTTGAGGCAAAGTCATTGGCGCATCAATCACCTGTTCACTTACCAGATTAAATACATCCTGCAACTGCTCAACAAATTTATGTGGTTCATGTGCTTTCACTTCCTCAAATAAGGCTTCCCGCATCGCATACAAATGTTGTGGTGCAGGCGTCACTACCATCAAATAAGATTTTGGCTTTAATACCCGCAATATTTCTTGTTTCGGAATCGGACTAAATAAGCTGGTACAGAGATCAATGGATTGATCCAATACCGGCAAGGTTGCCCCTGTCCCTACCACCCAGGTAATTTCTTTATTCAGTTTAGCTGCGACCTGAACTGCATTTTTGGCAATATCTACGCCGACACATTGCATGACTTCAGCCTGCATGGCATTAGTGTAATAACCTTCACCACAACCAATATCGAGCAGGTTTTCAATCCGCAGCTCACGGATTTTCTTGACCACAGCATGTTGCAAAGGCGCATAATGACCTGCACTCAGAAATGCACGGCGTGCCTGCACAGATTCAGGCGTATCGCCCGGATTTTTACTATGTTTATGCTGCACCACATGTAGATTCACATAACCCTGCTTGGCTACATCATAGCTATGCTGATTGTCACAGCGCCATGTACGTTCATTTAAGCGTAACTGCTCACGACAAACAGGACACATCAGTAGGTTCATTTTTTAATTTCTCCAAAACAAAAAAGCCGGCATGCGCCGACTTTTTCAAATGCATTTCTTAGCGTAATTTTAAGGTCATTAGGCCCAAAACTACCAGCATAATCGTAATAATCCAGAAACGGATGACGACTTGAGTTTCACGCCAGCCTTTCTTTTCATAATGGTGATGCAGCGGTGCCATCAGGAATACCCGTTTATTACGCATTCTTAATGAACCGATTTGCAGGAAGACTGAAATTGCTTCCACCAGGAATACACCTGCCATAATCGCAAACACGATTTCCTGACGCACCATCACAGCAATCGTACCCAGCATTGCACCTAAAGATAACGCCCCTACATCACCCATGAACACTTGAGCTGGGTGAGCGTTATACCAGAGGAATGCCAGACCGGCACCAATCATCGCAGCGCAGATCACTACCAGTTCAGAAGAATATTTTACATAAGGGATATGTAAGTAGTTAGCGAAACGTACATCGCCTGCCAGATAAGCAAATACCCCTAAACCTGCCGCAACCAGGACAATTGGCATGATTGCCAGACCATCCAGACCATCAGTCAGGTTTACGGCATTGGATGCACCATTAATCACGAAGTAAGTGAAAATAATGAAGCCAATTCCCAACGGAATCACGGACAATGGAATGGTGTGATCCTTAAAGAATGGAATCAGCACATCCAGCATATTGGCAGTCACAACCGGATTCGATTGCTGCTGTGCGATGACATATAGTGCAATACCAGCACCCAAAGAACCCACTGATGTCCAGAAGAATTTCTTGCGTGCAGGTAAACCGGCATTGTCTTTATAACGGATTTTAATCCAGTCATCCGCCCAACCAACGGCACCAAAAATCACCATCACCGAGAGTACAATCCAGACATAAGGATTCGTCAGGTCTGCCCACAATAAGGTAGAGATCCCGATCGAGAGCAGGATTAGCACCCCACCCATGGTCGGTGTGCCCATTTTCTTGGCATGATTCTCAGGAGCAAACGAACTTACTGCCTGACCATATTTTAGTGCCTGCAATTTGCGAATCATGATCGGACCCAAGACCAAACCGATAGTCATAGCAGTCAAAACGCTGAGCAAAGCACGTAAAGTTAAATAACGAACCACCTGAAACGTGCTATCAAAGCCCGCCAGCTGGTCAAATAGCCATAACAGCATTTAGAGTTTCTCCATCAATGCAGCCATTAATGTTTCCATATGGGTAAAACGCGACCCTTTAAATAGAAAAGACATTGGCTGGGGATGATGTGTTTCAATCAAATCAATTAAAAATGGTAAAGCCTGCTCCTGATTGAGGAAAGCCTGCATCTTCTTACCATATTGCGTACTACGTGCACCTTCTTGTGCAGCTGGAGCAAATTCACCCACAGCCACCACAAAATTAATGCTTTTGACCGATACCAGATCCCGACCAAGTTTATAATGCTCGATCGCGGCAGATGAACCCAGTTCACCGATATCACCGGTCACCATCACTCGAATACCCTGCTGCTGCGCTAAAACTTCAGCCGCTCCACGCATCGAGCTTGGATTGGCATTGTAGGTATCATCAATAAATAAAAAATCTTTGTGCGGAATAAAGTTCAAACGACCTTTGGCACCAACAGCCTGTTCAAGGCCAGCCACGATATCATTCAGACTGATACCAATCGCCAAAGAAAAAGCCACCGCTGCAGTTGCGTTTTGCACATTGTGTTCACCAGCAAATGGCAGATTTACGGTTTTACTGCCTTGCGGTGTATTTAGTGTGAAAGTCGCAGATTGCGGATGTAGTTCTACGTCAGTTGCATAGACATCACCGCCCTGACCAAAACTCAAAGTTTTCTCAGTTTTGACGGCTGCACGGATTTGCTCGGCATAATCATCAGCTGCAGGCACAATCGAAGTTTCAGAAATATGCGAATAGATTTCAGACTTGGCGCGACAAATCCCATCACGGCCACCAAACTCACCTAAGTGTGCGGTACCGATATTAATGATACCGGCCACATGCGGCTGTACCAGGTTGGAAGTGTAATCAATTTCACCCTGATGGCTTGCACCCAGTTCCATCACTGCATACTGATGTTCAGCACGCAGTTCCAGCAACATCATTGGGACACCCAAATCATTATTCAGGTTACCGCGAGTGACTAAAGTCGGTGCCAGACGTGACAGGATACTGCCCAGCATTTCCTTGGTCGTGGTTTTACCGCTACTGCCAGTCAAAGCAATGACTTTAAGCTGTGAGTTTTGCTGACGACGATAAGCGCCAAGATGACCCAGTGCCAGACGAGTGTCTTCAACTACTAGCTGGCAAATATTTGCATCAACAGGTCGACTGACAATTGCGATTCCACAGCCCTTCTCAGCCACTTGGGCGATAAAGTCATGCGCATCAAAATGCTCACCTTTGAGTGCCAGAAAAACATCACCTGCTTCGGCATGACGGGAATCAGTTAAAATCCGCTTAATCTGGCCTTCAGGTTTTTTATCATTCAGCCAATAACCCTGAGTGGCTTGCTGTAACTGTTCAATTGTCCATGGCTCTAGAGGCACGGTACTTGTTGTTGAAGTATGCATGTAAAATCCTAATGCGCTGGAAATGCTAAATCACGGTTGTGATGCTGGGCATCAATCGCGGCCTGTACCTCGACCACATCATCAAACCAATGTCGCACCCCATCAATCTCCTGATAATTTTCGTGTCCCTTACCGGCAATCACCACAATGTCACCTGACTGTGCCTGATCGACTACAAAGCGGATTGCTTCACGACGGTCATGAGTTTCATGATAGGTTTTGCCTGAAAAATCGATACCCTGCTTCATGTCAGCGAAAATCTGGTTTGGATCTTCAGTACGTGGATTGTCCGAAGTCAGCACTGCAATATCAGCACCTTCGAGGGCCGCTTGAGTCATCAACGGGCGTTTACCACGATCACGGTCACCGCCACAACCAAAAGTAACCCAGAGTTTTTGACTGACATGGCGCTTCAGCGTAAGCAAGACCTGAGTGAGGGCATCTGGAGTATGTGCATAATCCACAACAAATAAACGCTCATCATCACGAATGACCTGCATACGGCCTGGGGCACCTTTCAGCTCGGGCACAGTTGCGATTAAATCGGCTAATGCAAAACCGGCTTGCTCTGCCACAACCAGGCTGGCAACCAGATTTTCGATATTAAAATGACCCAGCAAAGGACTATGCACAGTAAATGTATCTTGTGCAGTGATCAGTTTGAATTCAGCACCGGAAATACTGTACTGGATATCCTGAACCTGATAATCAGCTGCTTGCGACAAAGAATAAGTCAGAATTTTCGGCTGATTCGGATTGGCTTTTGCAGTATTCAGCATCACCTCTGCATGTGCGTCATCAATATTGATGACTGCAACTTTCAGAGATTCAAAGCTGAATAAACGCGATTTTGCTTCTGCATAAGCTTCCAGCGTACCGTGATAGTCGAGATGGTCACGACTTAAATTGCTATAAGCCGCAATTTCAATCGCACAACCATTCAGACGACCCTGCTCCAGACCATGCGAACTCGCTTCAATTGAAGCAAATTCCGCGCCTGCCTGTGCATAGGCATGCAAGGCATTTTGCAATTGCAGGGCATCCAGTGTGGTATGAGAAGAGGCTTCCAGATTCGGCAAAATACCATTCCCTGTAGTCCCCATAACTGCACAGGCTTTGCCTTGCAGCATTAATAACTCAGCAACCAGACGGGAAATCGTGGTTTTACCATTGGTGCCGGTCACGGCCAGAATACGGGCAGCCTTGACTGGCTGAGTCGCTTGCAGATAGCGCTTTTGCCACTCGCCCATCAAGTGACGGACATTGGGTACTACCAAAGCTGGAGTAACACCCAGCTCCTGTTCAGAAATCACCGCTAACGCGCCTAATGACAGGGCTTTCTTGGCATATTCTGCGGTTTTTTCAGGTTGAGACAAGCTGGTCAGAGCAATAAAAATTTGCCCCAATTTGACTTTGCGGCTGTCCAGTTCGAAACCCTGAAAGGATTGTCGCATCCATTCAGCAGGTTCTTGAACGGCGTAGAGATCTTGAAATGTAATGGACATTGATCACCTATTTACTGGACTTTGGGAGATTCTAAAGGTTTGTCCAACGGGACATTCAGCAGGCGTAAAGATTCCTGCATCACACGGGCAAAGACAGGTGCAGATACCATACCACCATAATAAGACCCTTGCGGATTTTCCACGACCACCACCATGGCAATACGTGGATCACTCACGGGTGCTACACCGGCAAATAAAGCACGGTATTCACTGGTTGAATAGCCTTTACGATCGGCACGCAATTTATGCGCAGTACCGGTTTTACCTGCAACACGATAACCAGGTACGGTTGCACGGGTTGCTGTACCACCAGGCAAAGTTGCAGTCTCCATCATCAGCAGAACCTGTTGTGCGATTTGTGGATCAATCATCTGCTCGCCTTGGGGCTGTTCTTCTAATTTATACAGGCTTAAAGGCACTTTCACACCTTTGTTCGCCAGCATGGCATAGGCATCAGCCAATTGCAGCACAGTCGCATTCAGACCATAACCATAAGCCATAGTTGCTACTTCAGATACATTCCATTTACTTGGCGGCAGAATCAAACCGGAACTTTCACCCGGAAATTTCACTGCGGAACGCTGACCAAAACCAAGACGTTTATAGAAAGTCGGTAAAGTTTCATACGGCAGTGACAAAGCTAATTTAGCTACACCGACGTTTGATGATTTCTGGATAATGCCACCCAGTGTCAACTGGCCGTAGTTATGCGTATCACGGATGGTGTGGTTTCCAACCCGCATACTACCTGGACTCGTATTGATCACCGAATTGGCCGTGTATTTGCCACTCTCCAAAGCCATCGCCACTGTTAGCGGCTTCATGGTTGAACCCGGCTCGAAGGAATCGACAGCACCACGGTTACGCATTGCGTCTTTATTTAATAAGCCATTCTTGTCATTCGGGTTATAAGAGGGCCAAGAAGACATTGCCAGAATTTCACCGGTTTTGACGTCGACTGCAATCGCTGTTGCGGAGCGGGCATTATTGGCGACGCCTGCTGCAGTCAGTTCACGATACATAATGTACTGTAAACGTGAGTCGATACTCAGGGTAATGTTTTCACCTGGCTCAACTTCTTTAATCACTTCCGGTTCTTTAACGCGGTTGCCTTTTTTGTCACGGATAATCTGCTGTTCACCATCCTGACCGGCAAGACGGGTATTCAGCTGCATCTCCAGACCTTCGATCCCGGTACCTTCACTATTGGTCAGACCAATAATCTGGGAGTTTGGCTGGGGCTGAGGATAATAGCGCTTATAGTTTTTCTCGGTATACACACCTTGGAAATTACGCTTCATGATCAGTTCCGCCTGTTGTGGCGGCACTTCTTTTTTCAGGATCAGATAACGTGAACGTGGACGCTCTTCCATCTTTTTGCGCAATTCAGCACGATCCATGCCCACTGCATCAGCCAGCTCATCCAGATTCAGGTTTTTATCTGGGAGCTGGCGTTTTAGTTTACGGCTATTCGGCTCTTTCTGTAGTGCCAGCATGGTTTCATCATAGAGTTTTTTATTATCAAAATAGTCACGTGGGTCAATCACGATTTTCATAATCGGCGTACTGATCGCCAGCGGAATACCATTACGATCATAAATTACGCCACGCATGGCTTTGATGGTATTGGTTCGCAGAATATTGGCATTGGCTTTATTTTGCAGAAAATCCTTATTAATAATCTGCACATAGAAAGCACGGCCGATCAGTGTTACAAAACACAGCAGCACCACAGCCCACATGATGTAAAAACGGTTGATATAAACATTTAAGGCATTTTTCTCGGTGACGGACTGCTTTTTACGTACCGGTTGCTTCTTTCTCTTGTCTACCATGTTCGAGCGCTAGCCTTATTTTTTCTCATCTGAAGGTTGTGGTAAGGAAATCACGACACTCTGTGAAATCGGAGGTGAATACATCCTTAACTGGGTCACTGCACGGGTACCAATTTGCGCGGTCGCACCAAAGGTCTGCTGTTCAATCAGCAAACGTCCCCACTCTGCATTCAAATCATCCCGTTCGCGCAGATAGGTACTCAGTTTGCGGTTATCCTGACGGTATTCAAAGACCTGGAAGACGACAAATACCGCACTGATGAAGACCATCAATATCAATATGAGGTAAATAATGACTTTTTTCAGCCATAACTTTTCTGTTTTTTTATCAACCACTTCAGTTTTCATGATGTGCCTATTAAGCTAAACGTTCTGCCACGCGCAGCCATGCGCTACGTGAACGAGGATTGGCTTTAACTTCCTCATCACTTGCCTTGACCCGGGCGATTTTCTTTAAACGTCGCGTATCCTTTTGTTGTTGCGGCATTCCCCAGCCTGAATCTTCTTCAAGCGTTGATTCTTTTTGAATAAACTGTTTAATCAACCGGTCTTCCAGTGAATGGAAACTGATCACAGCCAAACGTCCCTCCGGTTTTAAAATCTCAACCGCTTGAGGGAGGAAAGTTTCAATATCTTCTAATTCTTTATTAATAGCAATACGAATTGCCTGGAAAGTTCGGGTGGCAGCATGTTTATTTTTTTCCCATTTTGGATGGGCAACTTTCACAATTTCCGCCAGTTTGGCTGTGGTATCAATATATCCGGCAGCCTTGATCGCTTTGGCTATACGGCGACTATAACGCTCTTCCCCATACTGAAAAATCACATTAGCCAGTGCTTCTTCTTCAATATCCACCAGCCATTCTGCTGCAGTCGGACCTTGCGAGTTGTCCATACGCATATCCAGCGGGCCATCTTTCATAAAGCTAAAACCACGTTCTGCCTGATCCAGCTGCGGTGAAGACACCCCTAAGTCAGCCATCACACCATCTACACTTTCAATACCCTGCTCAGCTAATGCCTGTTTTAAATCAGCGAAGCTGGCATGGATAATTTTAAAACGTGAATCTTCCTGTTCCAGTTCTGCGGCAACAGCCAATGCTTGCGGATCTTTATCGAAAGCATAGACGCGTGCATTTTCATCTAATTTGGAAAGCAATAAACGTGTATGCCCACCGCGGCCAAAGGTTCCATCCACATAAATTCCCGTATCGCGACCAGCCAGTAAGGCATCAATCGTTTCGTGAAGTAATACAGAAATATGTGACATAAAAACTCAATCAATAGGGCGAAAAATTTAACTGCACATTATCACTCTGTTTAGCTAAAGCTCCAAACGACTTTTTGTAGATAAATATTAATTTCTATAGAGAAAACCGTTTTTATTTTTCGACAGTCGATAAAAAAGCCTCCATCGAGGAAGCTTTCTTATATTTTAAATTTATTTTTTAATCAACAGATTAACGCTTCGAGTTATAAATCTGGTCGAAGATCGCGCCATTCACAAAGTGAGTTTTCTGTGCATTGGCCCAGCCACCGAATACTTCATCAATCGTAAAGGTTTTAATTTTCGGGAACTGTGATGAATATTTGGCTAAGACTTTCTCATTACGTGGACGGTAGAAATGTCGTGCTGCCATGTCCTGACCAAGTGGAGAGTAAAGATAGTTAATATAACCTTTAGCTAACCATTTATTGCCATTTTTATCTACGGTACGATCTACGATGGCTACAGAGGGTTCAGTCAGAATGGTCAAAGATGGATAAACGATATCAAACTTATTTTTACCCAGAGTTTTTTGCGTTACCAGAGCTTCATTTTCCCAAGTTAACAACACATCACCAATATTACGTTCAGCAAATGTGGTCATCGATGCACGTGCAGCAGAGTCCATCACTTTGACGTTTTTATAAAGCTTGCCGACAAATTCTTGGGCTTTGGCTTTGCTACCACCCGGCTGTTTCTCTGCATAACCCCAAGCTGACAGATAAACCCAACGTGGCAAGCCACCAGTTTTCGGATTTGGTGTAATAATTTCTACACCCGGTTTAGTCAGATCTTTCCAGTCTTTAATTCCTTTAGGGTTACCCTTACGCACCATGAAGACAATCGTTGAAGTATAAGGTGCAGAATTATGCGGGAACTCTTTTTGCCAGCCTGGCTGAATCTGACCAGATCTTACGATCTCTTCAATATCGTTTGCCAATGCCAAGGTAACCACATCACCTTTTAAACCGTCGACCACAGAACGCGCCTGTTTACCTGAACCGCCGTGTGACTGTTTAAAGTTCACATCAATACCGGTTCGTTTTTTCCAGTAGGCACCAAAAGATTTGTTGAATTCGTCATAGAATTCACGGGTTGCATCATAAGAAACGTTCAGGAATTCACGATCCGCAGCTTGGCTCGCAGTTGCAGTAAATGTCAGACCTGTTGCCAATAAGGCAGCACTAACGAATGATTTTAATTGAGTTTTCATAAGAGTATCGGGAGATTATCTTCATTAGATATAACTATATGAAATAAAGTTATTTTTCGCAATTGAGCAAACAAAGTGCATACAGGGTAATATTTAGTTATTTTTTGTTTTAATTTCATGTTTTATATAATAAAAATATCTAGATTAAAGGCTTATCCCATTTTTATAGCATTTTATGCTTTAGATATAAAAAAAACGGATAATAAATTATCCGCTTTCTCATTATGGTTCAGTAAGTAAGATTATTTACGGTTTTCCACAGAGATCTGATCGTAAATTGCCCCATTCACAAAATGGGTTTTCTGCGCTTTTGCCCAGCCGCCAAAGACTTTATCAATAGTAAAAGTCTGGATTTTCGGGAATTGTGCCGCATATTTTGCTGCTGCTTTGGCATCGCGTGGACGGAAGTAATATTTCGCTGCCAACTCCTGCCCTTTTGGTGAATATAAATAGTTCAGATAACCTTTGGCCAAATTACGGTTGCCATTTTTATCCACGGTCTTGTCGACAATCGCCACTGAAGGCTCAGCCAGAATAGAAATTGAAGGATAAACAATTTCATATTTATCTTTACCCAGACCTTGCGTAGCCAATAACGCTTCATTTTCCCAAGAGAGTAATACATCGCCGATCCCGCGTTCAGCAAAGGTCGTTAATGAACCACGCGCACCTGAATCCAACACTTTGACATTGGCATAGAGTTTTTTCACCAGTTCTTTGGCTTTGGCATCACTACCACCCGGCTGTTTCAAAGCATAACCCCAGGCAGAAAGATAAATCCAGCGCGGTGCACCGCCAGTTTTCGGGTTTGGCGTAATAATTTCAACGCCTGGTTTGGTTAGGTCATTCCAGTCTTTAATCTGTTTTGGATTGCCTTTACGAACCAGAAAGACAATTGTAGAAGTATAAGGAGCCGAATTACTTGGGAACTCTTTCTGCCAGCCCTTTTCGATTAAGCCTGCATTGACGATTTCTTCGATGTCATTGGCCAGTGCCAAAGTGACTACATCGGCCTGCAAACCATCCACCACAGAGCGTGCCTGTTTGCCTGAACCGCCATGCGACTGTTTGAAATTGACCGCTTGCCCGGTTTTCTGTTTCCAGAACTTACCAAATTCTTCATTATATTCCTGATAGAATTCGCGGGTCGGATCATAGGAAACGTTGAGAAAGTCTTTTGCAGCATAGCCAGGAATGGCACTTCCGCCAAGTAATACTAAAATAGTAGAAGTTATTATCTTTTTCATGATTAGTGCTCATTGCTAATTTATCCAGCACTATATAAATAAAAAAATTACTTAACAATCATGCGTTTATAATATTTTATCCAATCATATTCTATTTTTGATATATATGCTCACAATTCATTTCGGATACATTTTCCCCTAAAAATTTAATATCCTGCTACAATATAAGACAGTTCTTCACGATCTCTACACAGTTATCTGTTACAAATAGTCAACTTAAATGTGGAAATTCTGAGATTTAGTAATTTTCCACAGAGAAATATTAGTTTTTTGTAAAAAATGTGACCTGGTTCTACTTTTTTATATCTGAATGTGATTAGATTGTAGCCAGTATTATAACAACATTTTTAACAAAACAAGATTAACCAGAGCCAAGGAGGAAGTTTGGATATGAAATTTAAAATATTCACAGCCAGCATCCTAAGTCTTATCATGCTGTTCTCGATTCAACTTGGCCATGCCGTAGTTGTAAAAACAGAGCTACCTAAAGCCTCTGTAAGTGCAATTGAAGTGAAAACATCACCAATTGAAAAAGCAATTCAGCAACATAAGGCTGATAAAAATGCTTTTCATACTGAGGATGAACTTAAAGCGCTGACTGCGTTCAAATCAAATCCGACTCAAAGCTTTTTTGCAGCTCAAAACCTGCGCTTTACCCGCTTTGTACAAAGTATTTTTTCTCCGAGTAATTCATAAGACTTAGTTTTAGTTCTCCACATTCGTTATATTTTGCTCATCCTGAAAAGCCGCATCATTCAATGTTGAATAAAGCATTAAGTGATGTGGCTTTTTCGTTATAATAGCTGCAATTTTATATTTAAGATTAGATCCGGTTATGACTGTTCGTACTCGTATTGCACCTTCTCCTACCGGTTTCCCGCATGTGGGAACTGCCTATATTGCCCTGTTCAACCTGTGTTTTGCCAAACAGCACCGGGGAGAATTCATTCTTCGTATTGAAGATACAGATCAGCTGCGCTCTACTCCTGAATCTGAAAAAATGATTCTGGACTCACTACGCTGGTTAGGTCTGAACTGGTCAGAAGGCCCAGATGTCGGTGGTCCACATGCACCCTACCGTCAGTCAGAACGGATGAGCATCTATAAAAAATACGCAGAAGAACTGGTAGATAAAGGTCATGCCTTCTACTGTTTCGCAACAGCGCAAGAACTGGATGAAATGCGTGCTGAACAGCAGGCTCGTGGTGAAACTCCACGCTACGATGGCCGCGGTCTGAAACTGTCTAAAGAAGAAGTGGCACGTCGTCTGGCAGCTGGTGAACCGCACGTGATCCGTATGAAAGTGCCAGCTGAAGGTGTATGTACCTTTAATGACATGCTGCGCGGTGAAGTAGAAATTCCATGGGCGCAAGTCGATATGCAAATTCTGCTGAAAACTGATGGTCTGCCAACTTATCATCTGGCAAACGTGGTTGATGACCATCTGATGCAAATTACTCATGTGATTCGTGGTGAAGAATGGATTCCATCTGCACCAAAACATCAGTTGCTGTACAAATACTTTGGTTGGGACATGCCAGTCCTGTGCCATATGCCGCTACTGCGTAACCCGGACAAATCAAAACTGTCTAAACGCAAGAACCCGACCTCAATTAACTACTACAAAGATATCGGCGTATTGCCAGAAGCATTGCTGAACTATCTGGGCCGTATGGGCTGGTCAATGCCAGATGAGCGTGAAAAGTTCACGTTGGCTGAAATGATTGAACACTTTGACATTAACCGTGTCTCTCTGGGTGGCCCAATCTTTGATGTTGAGAAACTCAACTGGTTAAATGGCCAATGGATTAAAGCTCTCTCTCCTGCTGAACTGTTAGATACCTTACTGGCTTGGAAAGCAGACCGTGCCAAACTGGAAGAAATCGCTGCTGCAATTCAACCACGGATCAATCTGCTGTCTGAAGCAGTGAACTGGTCAGCGCATTATTTCAACCATTTCCCGACTTTGACTAAAGAACAGTTCGAAAGCAAAAAACTTTCTGAAGAACAAGTGCGTCAAAGCTTGCAATTTGCGATCTGGCGTCTGGAAAGTCTGTTCACCTGGAACAATGACACTGTCAGCCAAACGCTGATGGATTTGGCGAATCAGATGGGCATTAAATTACGTGACTTTATGCCAGCGTTCTTTATTGCCATTGCCGGTTCAACCGCTTCTACCCCAGTCATGCAGACCATGGTTACCATTGGTCCGGATCTGACTTTTGCCCGCCTGCGCCACGCACTGGAAGTTGTGGGTGGTCCTAGCAAGAAAGAAGTAAAAGCTTGGGAAAAACTGAATGAGAGTCTGAAACTGCCGAAAAATGAAGCAGTTGATCAAGCTTAATTTATTTTTTAGTTGACGGCTGAGCGTTATATCCATAATATAGCGCTCACACAGACTGGGGTCATAGCTCAGTTGGTAGAGCGCTACAATGGCATTGTAGAGGTCAGGAGTTCGATCCTCCTTGACTCCACCAAATAAGTCTTGCTTTACCTGTGTATTTGCCTCATTTGTCCCTATCGTCTAGAGGCCTAGGACATCGCCCTTTCACGGCGGTAACCGGGGTTCGAATCCCCGTAGGGACGCCATATTCAAGATGGCAACATCTTAATAAAAAACCCAAGCATTGTGACTTGGGTTTTTTATTGTCTGTCTGTTTTATATTGGCGGTATTTCGGTTTTTGCGTATCTTCCGATAAAATAATCAGTAATTTAGAATTTTGGAGTTGTAATGCAATATCGTTGCCCTAAATGTCAAAGCCCAAAAATCATGCCTGTGGCTCAGCCAGGTCAACCAGCGGCGCGTCCTGTCGTGCCTAAAAGCCTGATCATGCTGGTGCCTGCCCTGTTTGTATTATTGCTGCTGGTCATCATTAGCATCGCGATATGGATTTTTGGAGATGGTGCAGGTACGACTTTACAGACCGCCACTGTGATCGTGTTTATTATCTGTCTGATCGCAGGCTTCATGTTCTATAAAGATTTGCCTGATTTTAAAATTTCTATGCAAGCTTTCATGCAAAGCCAAAAGAAATGGAAATGCCGTGAATGCAATCATGAGTGGGAAATCTGATTTCTATAGTTCACTCATTTTCAAAGCTAAAAATCTTGCATGCTTATGCAAGATTTTTTTATTAGTAAAACTAAATTTTCTACCATCCAATATTAAAGTGTCGACTAGAGCAATAAATTCATATTTTTTCTAATTTACTTCACTTTTAAAATGAAGTTTTTTTATTTCTACTGCTTGTTTTTGCTCATTAAATACACAAAAATATCAACATGAGACTAAAAGCATGTAATTCATTACCGAAATAAAACCGCTTTATATTGTAGTCTTTAGTGGATAGTTTAAATAATTATTAATAATGGCAAACGTGAGGAATAAAAATGCTTAAACTCAAAAAAGTCATACATTTTCTGTTTTCTCATGAAGAGCCTACGGGTACAGAAGTGGAAAATTCTATTTCTGAAGCAGACACTTATTATCTGGAAGCTGTACAGTTTGAAAAGCTTTGCCATGCTTTAAAGCACCGCCAAGCCGAACATTTTCAAATTGCGCAGCTAGAGCAGCAAGAAAATTATCAACGCAATGCTTTCTGGAACTACTTAAGTGCAGCCACGCGTGGACACGCCGAAGCGCAATATAGACTGGGTAAACACTTTCTTAAAGGTAGTCTAGGTTTAGATCAGAATTATTTTCATGCTGAGGAATGGCTGAATAAGGCTAAACAGCAAGGTCATTTAAAAGCTGCGCGGCTGTTATCAAATACTTATAGCCAAATGAGTGTCCAATATTAAATAAAAAAACCAGCCCAAAGGCTGGTTTTTTATGCGCTTTAATTAAGCACCAATTTTGCGGTATTTCTGACGCTTCGCTGCCAGATCATCGCCATATTTCTTACGGCGATACTCTTCAAACTCGGTATAGTTACCGGTGAAGAATTCTGGAGTTTCATCTTCAAATGACAAGATGTGAGTCGCAATACGGTCCAGGAACCAACGGTCATGCGATACCACCATCACACAGCCCGGGAAGACCAGAATTGCATCTTCTAACGCACGTAAAGTTTCTACGTCCAAGTCGTTTGATGGTTCATCGAGCAAGATAACGTTCGCACCTTGTTGCAGGATTTTCGCAAGTTGTAAACGGTTACGCTCACCACCTGACAATTCGCCTACGCGTTTTTGCTGATCTTGGCCTTTAAAGTTAAAGCGCCCGATATAAGCACGAGATGCAATTTCGTAATCGCCCACTTTCAGGATATCCAGACCGCCAGACACTTCTTCCCAAACGGTTTTATTGTCATCCAGGGTGTCACGGATCTGACCCACATAAGCAACTTTTACAGAATCACCTAAAGTCACTGTACCAGTATCAGGTTGCTGTTCGCCCGTCATCATACGGAACAGTGTAGTTTTACCTGCACCGTTTGGACCTACGATACCGACAATCGCTGTTGGTGGTACTGTGAAAGACAGGTCTTTATACAGTAATTTGTCACCAAATGATTTGCTGATCCCTTCAACTTCAACCACCTTGTTGCCCAGACGAGGACCAGGTGGAATATAGATTTCAGAAGTTTCATTACGTTGCTGGAATTCACGAGAGTTAAGCTCCTCGAAACGTTCCATACGTGCTTTGTTTTTCTTCTGCTGGCCTTTCGCATTTGAACGAACCCATTCAAGTTCTTTTTTCAATGCTTTAGCAAAAGATTCTTCCTGCTTGTTCTCTTGTTCTAAACGCGCATTTTTCTGTTCCAGCCAAGAAGAATAGTTACCTTGGTAAGGAATACCATGTCCACGGTCAAGCTCCAAAATCCACTCGGCCACGTTATCAAGGAAGTAACGGTCGTGCGTAATCGCCACGATAGTACCCGGGAAGTCTTTCAGGAAGCGTTCCAGCCAAGATACAGATTCTGCATCCAAGTGGTTGGTTGGTTCGTCAAGAAGCAACATGTCTGGTTTAGACAGCAGCAAACGGCACAATGCCACACGACGGCGTTCACCACCTGAAAGCATGGTTACATCTGCATCCCATGCTGGCAGGTTCAATGCTGCTGCAGCCTGTTCCAGCTGGTTATTCAGGTTATGCGCATCCCAAGTCTGGATAATCGCTTCCAGTTTTTCTTGCTCTTTTGCTAGTGCATCGAAGTCTGCATCTGGATCTGCATAGTCTGCAAATACCTGATCAAGGCGTTCTAATGCATCAAGTGCCTCACGTACGCCGTCTTCAACGTTGCCACGAACGTCTTTGGTTGGATCAAGTGGTGGTTCTTGCTCGAGGTAACCAATTTTGATACCCGGTTGCGCACGCGCTTCACCAGAGAAATCTTTATCTACGCCCGCCATAATACGAAGCAAAGTAGATTTACCTGCACCGTTTAAACCAAGCACACCAATTTTTGCACCTGGAAAGAATGATAAAGAGATGTCTTTCAGGATTTCGCGCTTAGGCGGAACCATCTTCGACACACGGTTCATCGTGTAAATATATTGGGCCACGTAGGACTCCTCTATAGAAAAAGCAACATTCGCATTCTATTTCAAGCAGTATGCGAACAAATATTTGGCGGGCATTATACGATGAATGTACAAAAAAAATAAGGCATAGCATGCATCTTCAATAGAATGTTACAACTAATGGCGGGTTGGTTTTTTAAACACAATCGTAGACACTGGGTGATATTCAACTGCGGCTGAATAAAATCCACATATATAAGAAAATTGAATATTCTTTTCTCTAATATGCACTTTTATTCATATTCACAGATGATAGACTGATGAAATATCCGATCAATACAATTAACTCACGAAGATGATGTAAACATGACTTATAAAGACGAAACACTTGCCATTCATGCGGGATATAGCCCGGAACCGACAACAAAAGCTGTAGCCGTACCCATCTACCAAACGACGTCTTATGCTTTTGACAATACTCAACATGGGGCTGATTTATTCGATTTAAAGGTTCAGGGCAATATCTATACCCGGATTATGAATCCCACCACCGCTGTTTTAGAACAACGTCTGGCTGCACTGGAAGGCGGGATTGGTGCGTTGGCTCTGGCCTCCGGCATGTCTGCGATTACCTATTCCATCCAGACCATTGCAGAAGCAGGTGACAATATTGCCTCGGTATCCACGCTTTATGGCGGTACATACAACCTGTTTGCGCATACCTTACCGAAGCAGGGTATTGAAGTTCGCTTCTTTGATTATCAAAAACCTGAAAGTTTACGCGACTTGATTGATGACAAAACCAAGCTGGTCTTCGTCGAATCGATTGGTAATCCACTCGGCAACATCATTGACCTGGAAGCCATTTCAAGCATTGCCCATGAATACGGCGTGCCGGTCATTGTAGACAATACCGTAGCCACTCCTGCTCTGCTCAAGCCTTTCGAATATGGCGCTGACATTGTAGTGCATTCACTGACCAAATATATTGGCGGACATGGCAACTCCATTGGTGGTGCCATTGTCGATAGCGGTAAATTCCCTTGGGGCAAATATCCGGAGCGTTTCAAAGTCTTGAACACGCCTGATCCGAGTTATCACGGGGTCAATTATGTCGAAGCTTTGGGTGAAGCGGCGTATATTGCCCGCGCACGCGTGGTGCCATTACGCAATACCGGTGCCGCAATTAGCCCATTAAGTGTATTTCTGATCTTGCAGGGTCTGGAAACGCTGAATCTTCGCATGGAGCGTCATACCGAAAATGCGCAAAAAGTTGCTGAATATTTACAGCAACATCCCAAAGTAAATTGGGTGAACTATGCTGGATTAAAAGACCATCCACAACATGCATTGGCACAAAAATACGTGAAAGGTAAACCGTCTGCGATTCTGTCTTTTGGTGTGCAAGATGGTCGTGAAGGCGGCAGCCGTTTTATTGATGCGCTACAGCTCTTTACCCGTCTGGTCAATATTGGGGATGCCAAGAGTCTGGCCTGCCACCCGGCAACCACCACCCACCGCCAGCTTAATCCTGAAGAGCTCAAATCGGCTGGTGTAAGTGAAGATATGGTACGTTTATCGATCGGGATTGAACACATTGATGACCTGATTGCGGATCTGGAACACTCTCTCGCAGCAGTTTAAGCCTCATTTTAAAGCAGAAAACTCCAGCAAAAATGCTGGAGTTTTTTTATTTATTTTTTGAATACAATCACTTGCTTTGTGATTTATTTTCATGATAAAAATCAATTGAAACGGCGAACACAAATAGAGCAATTACTCTAATTTTTATTTTATTTTCAATAGTTTAATGTATAGATTTTCTTAAATAATTAGTTATCATATTAGTACTCATCTTCGCTCTTATCTTTGTTAGAGCCATCTTTGATTTTTTAATAAAAATAATTTGAACGCAGTCTTCAAATTAGGGATAACAAACGTGAAAACTAGACTACAGAAACAATTGGAAAAACGTATTGCAGGTAAAACTGTTCTCATTACAGGCGCATCCAGTGGTATAGGTTTAACGACGGCACATCAGCTGGCAGATGCTGGCGCACATGTTTTACTGGTCGCGCGTACCAAAGACACCCTAGAACAAGTAAAAAAAGAAATTGAATCCAAGGACGGTAAAGCTTCAGTATTTCCATGTGATCTCAACAATATGGAATCCATTGATGAAGTGTCCAAACAGATTATTGCTTCAGTCGACCATATCGATATCCTGATTAACAATGCGGGTCGCTCGATTCGCCGTGCGGTGCATGAATCAGTGGATCGTTTTCATGATTTTGAACGTACCATGCAGCTAAATTATTTTGGCGCTGTGCGTCTGGTAATGAATATCCTGCCGCAAATGATGATTCGCCGTGCAGGTCATATCATCAATATCAGCTCGATTGGTGTATTGGCGAATGCCACTCGCTTCTCGGCTTATGTCGCATCTAAAGCCGCACTGGATGCTTTCAGCCGCTGTCTGTCTGCAGAAGTCCATTCACATAAAATTGCGATCACTTCGATTTATATGCCTTTGGTTCGTACGCCAATGATCGCACCGACCAAAATTTATAAATATGTGCCTACCCTGTCTCCGGAACAGGCAGCCGAACTGATTGCTTATGCGATTGTGAAACGTCCGAAGAAAGTCGCAACCAATTTGGGACGTCTGGCTTCGATTACCTATGCGATTGCACCAGACATCAACAATGTCCTGATGTCGATCGGTTATAACCTGTTCCCAAGCTCTTCAGCATCAGTGGGTCAGCCACAAAAACTGAACTGGGTACAAAAGGCCTATGCGCGGATCTTCCCGGGTGAGCACTGGTAATTTCTTCAACAATATTCTGGCCGCCTAAGGGCGGCTATTTTATTTCTGCACTTTAGAGATTCAACCGCTCAGGTTTATAATTTGAATGTGCCTAACGACACATCCTGTCTTTTCAGGCACAGATTTTTGCCGCAAATGCGACGAGATCACGTACACTATGGACGGATATTTCCTATCCATCTTTTTATATTCTGATTCAATTAATGGAAACCCTTATGAACAACGTGCAATGGCTCGATGAAGTAAAATTTAACGAACAAGGTCTGATCCCTGCCATTGCCCAGCACCATCAAACTGGTCGTGTATTGATGGTCGCCTGGATGAACCGCGAAGCGCTGACTTTAACTGCTGAAAAAAATCAGGCGGTATATTTCTCCCGTTCGCGCAACAAGTTATGGCATAAGGGCGAAGAATCTGGTCATTTCCAGACTGTGCATGAAATCCGTCTGGACTGTGATGCTGACGTGATTATTTTACAGATTGAACAGCATGGTGGTATTGCCTGCCATACTGGTCGTGAATCATGTTTCTACCGTAAACTGACACCAAATGGCTGGGAAATTGTGGATGCACAAATCAAAGATCCTGCTGCGATTTACGGTGAAAAATCAACAAATCCGCATACGCTTGCCATGAATGCCTCAACCGCTCAGTCTGAACAGGTTGAAGTATTGTCATACTTGGGCGAGATGATGGCAGAGCGTAAGAAAGCTGATCCGGAATCTTCTTATGTGGCCAAGCTGTACCATAAAGGCCTCAACAAGATTCTGGAAAAAGTCGGTGAAGAAAGCTTTGAGACCGTGATCGCGGCTAAAGATTTCAAAACTGAAGCCTCTGAAGACAACAAGAATGACCTGATCTATGAAGTGGCTGATCTATGGTTCCATACCATTGTGATGCTCGGTTACTTCGACCTGGATCCGCAACTGGTCCTGAATGAACTGGCACGCCGTCAGGGTCTATCCGGTCTGGTTGAAAAAGCCAATCGCCAACATTAAATCGTGAATGAATCTACCTGTGTCTGATCTGCAAAAACCCAAAGCGACCTATGAGCAGGCAACTGCTATTGATAACGCACGCCTGGGAAAATCTTTTAAAGTCATTGCCTATGCGGGCACAGGTAAAACCACGACCCTGCAAATGATCAGTGATGCCATGCCGGAACGGCGCGGCATGTATCTGGCGTTTAATAAATCCATTGCCTCAGAAGCACAAAACAAGTTTCATCGTGGTGTCGACTGCCGAACGTTTCACTCCCTGGCTTTTCGCAGTGTTCCACGTGGAGTCACGGATAAACTACGCCTACCGCGTTTAAGTCCAAGCTTTATTGCCAAAGAATATCGCCTTGAACCGATGACCTTGCGCCGGATGATGGGCGGACGTTATGAAAAATATGTACTGATGCCTTCGCGTCTGGCCAGTCTGGTCGCGAATGCAGTTGGCTATTTCTGCTCAACCAGTTCGCAATATCCCGCCCCGCGACATATTCAGGCACCGAGCTGGCTACACCCAGATGATATTGAAGCATTGCAAAAGAAACTTTATCCAGCAGTTGAACGGCGTTGGTTAGAGTCAATTGATCCCAATCATCAGGCCGGGATTGGGCATGATATTTACCTGAAACTTTGGGCATTGTCTGAGCCCAATATTCCTGCCGACTATGTGCTGTTTGATGAAGCACAGGATGCTGATCCACTGATGCTGGGAATTTTGCTGAAACAGCGTAGCACTCAGGTCATCTATGTCGGCGATGCGCATCAGCAGATTTATGCCTGGCGTGGCGCAGTGAATGCCATGCAGCAGCTGCCGCTACCCGAATCTCGTCTGACCACTTCATTCCGTTTCGGGCCTGAAATTGCGTTAAATGCCAATGCGATTTTGGGAGCATTGAATGAAACCGTGCCCCTACTCGGTAATCCGCACTTAAACTCCAAAGTCGTCAATAAACCGCACACTAAATTACGCGATGCGATTCTATGCCGGACCAATGCGCGTGCTATGGAACTATTACTTGCCGGTTTAGTACGTGGCGATAAAGTCAGCCTGCAAGCGGATCATGTCAAACTGAACCGTTTTGTTGATGCCGCTGCGATGCTGAAACAGGGCAAACGTGTGGTTGATGTACCTGAACTGGCCTGGTTTAATTCCTGGCATGATGTACACGAATACTGTGAGACCAATGAAGGCAGTGATATCAAGCCTTTAGTCAAACTGGTTGATGAACATGGCACTGATCCCCTGAAAACTGCCCTCGCCAAAATCACCCCAATCGGGCAAGCAGACTACATCATCTCTACCGCGCATAAGGCCAAAGGTCTGGAATGGGATCGCGTTCATATTGAAGATGACTACCAGTTCAAGCTGAATGAGAAAGACCATAAAATTAGTGACGAAGAGTTACGTCTGCTTTACGTGGCCTGTACTCGTGCTAAAGTAAGCTTAAATATTCATCACATTTATGACCTCATTCAACAACTGAAAATCAGGATGCCACAGTCACTGCGCCAAGCCGTCGGCTAAGGTAAAACATAGATGTAAAAATCACGCTACAGGTGATCCATGCACATCGAAAAAATACAACTCAAACATGCTCTGCACTTTTCCAATATCCAGCTCGATTTTGATTTGCAAAAATCACCTGTGACTTTAATTCTGGGTGATCAGTGTTCCGGTAAAACCACCTTGCTACGCTTGAGTTATCAGGCTTTGACCTGGTTTTCTGCCCGTTTTCGTGACTTGCGTACCGCAGGTTTAAGTATGCTGGATCAGGATATCCTGCAAAATCGTCTACAATCCAAAATTGATATCCAGGTTCGTTTTCCCGATGATTTGGGATCATTGCCTGAATCAGCACAGGGAGAGGCAGCCCCTGCCCAATCCTGTTCCTGGCAGTTATATAAGACCTTAAATAGTCAGGGAATTGGCTTTGCCAAAGCGGAAACGCAGCAACTCGATGCCATGGTGAATCTTTATCAGAAGGCAAGACAACATGACCCTTTGCTCGGCCTGCCTATGGTTGCCTACTACCCGGCTGAACGTTTCATCAATGAAATCAATTTACTCAGCAAAAATAATCAGGCCATTTTTCAGACTGCGCATGCCTATGAAATTACCGCTATCCCTTTTACGACTTTTGCACGTTTCTTTGAATGGTTTCGTGAAGTCAGTGATATTGAAAATGCACAAAGTGCCAAGATCATTGACCAGATTCTAGATCAGGCGCTACAGCAATCGGATGATATACAGGCAGATCAGCTGGCCCAGCAAATTGAAAAAGCCAAAGCGCATATGCATACGCCAAGCCTGACTGCCTTGCGTGAAGCTTTATCCATTGTGCTGCCGGAACTTAGCCAGATTTATCTCGATTACCAGCCCAAACTGCAATTAATAGTGCGTTATCAGGATCACACCTTTAGCTTTCAGCAGTTGTCGAGCAGTATCCGGAACTGGATTGCACTGGTGGGAGATGTTGTACGGCGCCTTTGTCTGCTTAATCCGCACAGTTTATTTCCCTGTCAGGAAGGTACTGGCATTTTGCTGATTGATGAAATTGATCACCAACTGGATCAGGACATGGCCGCCGTCATTTTACCGCGTCTGCATCAGGCGTTTCCTAACTTGCAGATTATTGTGACTGGAAACCGGCCGGAATTGCTGGAGCAGGCTCAGGATTTTCAGTGTCTAAAACTGGAAAATAAACAGTTGCATCCCATCCATCTAAATCCAATGCAGGTTCAGTATGATCATTTTTATGCAGAGTTGCCGCTTGAGATGAGCCAGAATCATTCAGATATAGAAAAAGTTGAAGATGCACTTCAGGAACCAGAAACAGTCAACCTGACGACTCAGTCTGTTCTGCAACTGATTCAGGAACAGCTAAGCACAGAACAGCAGCAAGAACTTTTACAACTGTTGAGTCAGGATAATTCACAAAGCCTGCCTCAATCTTCTTAACTAGTGCTGAAACGATAATGTAATTTAAAAAATAAAATCAGGATGCAAGAATAGGTTTTGATTTTCTGCATTTCTGATCAAGAAGTTATAAATTTTTATCAATAAATGCAGGGAGTTTGATCTTTATTTTCGGTCAAATTTGTACGAGATGTTCAAGCATGCACCCCATATCAAAACCAAGCTTACGTATAATCTACAAGTTCTACATAAAAACATTGATGTTGTGGTTATCCTGTAATATGATCGGTTTTACTTGCAATTTTCGTTGTAAAATCGGAATTTGCTATCGTTTATAAGTTGCGCAATACAACTGTTTTATTCTGTTTGAATATCATTCTGGCTTTCAAGATCGAGAAGTTTTGGGTCGCTCTTTGCGGTCCTGTAATCCTTGAAAGATAAAGATTCACCCTAGGTTGACCTTAACCTATATCACGACAATGGATACGAGTGTGCTGCCAATTATTATATTGTTACCGTTAGTATTAGGCACAACCCTTGTCTCGTGGCTGAAGCAATTTTCACGCGGGGTAACGGCTTTAGGAGCAATTGCCGTCAGCCTCAGCAGTTTCTTATTACTGTTGAGTCAGGCGCCTGCTGTATTTAATGGAACGGTAATTACCCAGACCTGGTCCTGGCTACCCCAGCTTGGAATCGATTTCAGTTTCCGGCTGGATGCTTTGGGCATGCTGTTTGCTCTGCTGATTAGTGGGATTGGTACCCTGATTTATATCTATGCCTATTACTATCTCAGCCCTAAAAACTCCCTGAGTAAACTGTATTTCCTGCTGATGCTGTTTATGGCAGCGATGCTCGGCATTTCATTGTCTAATAATCTTCTGATTCTCCTGATTTTCTGGGAACTCACCAGTATTTCTTCCTTCCTGCTAGTTGGTTACTGGAGCAATTACGAAGCGGCCCAACGCGGCTCACGCATGGCTCTAACCATTACCGGCATGGGCGGCTTATCTATGCTGGGTGGTTTTATTCTACTCGGACAGATTACGGGTACCTATCAGATTGACCAGATCCTGATGATGGGCGAACAGATTCAGGCGCATGCCCTATTTGTACCGACATTATTATTAATTTTACTCGGTGCTTTTACCAAAAGTGCGCAGTTCCCGTTTCACTTCTGGTTACCAAATGCCATGGCAGCACCGACGCCGGTGTCTGCCTATCTGCACTCTGCCACCATGGTCAAAGCGGGCCTGTTTTTAGTCGCACGTTTATTGCCGATTTTTGCAGGCGCGGCACTGTTCCATAATATTGTTACTTTTATCGGGTTATTTACCCTGTGTGTGGCAGCGTTCTTTGCCATCTTTAAAGAAGATCTGAAAGGTCTGTTGGCCTATTCAACTATTAGCCACTTGGGCCTGATCATGTGTTTGCTGGGTATTGGCTCACCACTGGCTGTGGCAGCAGCAATTTTCCATATCATTAACCATGCAACCTTTAAAGCTGCCTTGTTCATGATTGCCGGGATCATTGACCATGAATCCGGTACTCGTGATCTGCGAAAATTGTCTGGTCTTTGGCAAATGCTGCCTTTTACCGCAACACTGACCATGATCACCGCCGCCTCCATGGCTGGTATTCCATTAACCAATGGTTTCTTGTCCAAGGAAATGTTCTTTACCGAACTGGTCGCAAACTTAAGTGGCCCAGTCATGGTCGGTGCTGCTATTGCAGGAACACTGGCCGGGATTTTCGCTGTCGCCTATTCGATTCGCTTGGTACATGGCGTGTTTTTTGATGGTCCGTTAGGCCAGCAAGTCCCAAATAAAGATGCGCATGAGCCGCCATTTGGTATGCGTGCACCAGCTATTTTATTAGCTTTCCTGTGTATTGCAGTTGGTTTGTTACCAGGATTACTGGTCGAAAAGATTGTAAATAGCACTACACAAGCGTCAACCCAGAATTTCGCCTTTGAAGGTACTCACCTCGCCCTTTGGCACGGTATTAATCTGCCTTTGGTGATGAGTATTATTGCGATATTTGGCGGTGCGATTTTCTATTTTGCACTGGCTAAAGGCGGTGCAATTCGGGAAATTGATCTGGATCCAAAACTCGGCAAACTGCAGGGTCGTGTACTGTTTGATCTGTTCCTGAAAAATCTGTTACTGAATTCAAGACGTTTCCGCCGTGCGACTGAAAATGGCAAACTGCAAAGTTATATTTTGTGGACGGTGCTGTTTACCATTGGTCTGGTGGGCTATCCACTCGTCGTCAATGGGATCGACACCGGTAGCCGCGAACTGACCCATGCACCAGTTCTGGCCATCGTTCTATGGTTACTGCTGTTCTCAGCCTGCTGGATGATGCTGTGGTTCCATCATGAACGGATTAAAGCCATCCTGATCAGCGGTGCGGTCGGTCTGGTCGTCACCATGGTTTTCATTGGTTTTTCAGCACCCGATCTGGCTTTGACCCAGATTACAGTCGATGTAGTAACAACTGTTCTGCTACTGATGAGCCTGTCACTCCTGCCACAATTAACGCCTTATGAATCCAGCCCGACCCGACGCTGGCGAGATGCAGTGATTGCGGTCTGCGGGGGTCTAGGAATTGCAACGGTTGCTTGGCTAGTTATGACACGTGACCATAATTCAATTTCCTGGTTCTTCATCCAACAATCGATTCCGCTTGGTGGCGGTACAAACGTCGTCAACGTAATTCTGGTCGATTTCCGTGGTTTCGATACCTTCGGCGAGATTACCGTACTCGGGATTGCTGCCATTGGGGTACTGAGTCTGATGGACGGTATGCGTGCCCATGGCACCACCATTACCCAAGGCCTGACTTACCGTTTTAACCCCTCCCCTTTGATGCTACGTATTACAGCATCGTGGATTTTACCGGTAGCCTTGGTGGTTAGCCTATATATCTTTATGCGCGGCCATAATCTTCCGGGTGGCGGTTTTATTGCCGGTCTGGTCACCTCATTGGCCTTGATCATTCAATACGTTGCGATTGGTCAGGATCATGCAGAAAAAATGCTGGGAGCTAAATCTGGACGTCTCTATGAAATCTGGATTGGTATCGGCCTGACTATTGCAGGCCTAACCGGTATCGCAGCCTGGTTCTGGTCACGTCCATTCCTGACCAGTGCCCATATTCATGTCCATCCGCCATTACTTGGCGATATGCATCTGGCTTCTGCCGCGCTATTTGATGTCGGTGTCTATGTCACCGTAGTCGGGGCGACCATGCTGATGATTTCCGTTCTGGGTGACTCCCGTCACTCAAGTATGACTGGCCCAGTACCAAGAGGATAATAGAATGATTAGTTTAGAACTTTTATTAGCCTCAGCAATTGGCCTACTCACTGCCACCGGGATCTATCTGATTCTGCGAGCACGTACCTTTCCGGTGGTCCTTGGACTGGCCATGATTGGTTATGCAGTGAACCTGTTTTTATTTGCCATGGGCCGTATTCAGATGAATTCGCCTGCAGTGCTTACCGAAGCCACGCAGGTCACCGATCCTTTACCTCAGGCCTTGGTTTTAACCGCAATTGTAATCGGTTTTGCAACCACCGCCTTTATTGTACAGCTGGCCTTACGTAGCCGTTATGAATCAGGAACAGATCACGTTGATTCCAAAGAAGAGATACCGCAACATGACCCACGTGAGGATGAGCCGTAATGACTGATCTTCTCAACTTCTTGAATCAACACACCCCTATTTTCAGTATTCTTTTACCGGCGTTTACTGCCTTTATTCTAGTACTGTTGGGTAACCCGGGTTCCGGTTCTCTGATTACCGACTGGCGTCAGCCGTGGCGTCGTGGTGTGAGTCATATTTCGACCCTATTGGGTCTGATTATGGCGATTGGCTACCTGATCAATAGCAGCCAAGGGCAAATTAATGTCTACACTTTAAGTGAATGGGCTGCCCCTTTTGGTATTGTGCTGGTCCTGGACCAGCTCTCTGCCTTGATGCTGGTACTGACCTATACACTCGCTTTGCCAATCGTTTGGTATGCCAGCAAAGAATGGGATATTCGCGGGCGCTATTTCCACGCCATGGTCCATTTTCTATTAATGGGGCTTAGTGGTGCCTTTCTGACCGGTGACTTGTTTAACCTGTTCGTGTTCTTCGAGATCCTGTTAATGGCATCCTATGTTCTACTTTTGCATGGGCAAGGCAAGGCACGCTTCCAGCTCGGTGTGCATTATGTGGCTATTAACCTGCTCGCTTCTGCCATGTTCCTGATCGGACTCGGCATGATTTATGGCAGTGTCGGCAGCCTGAATATGGCTGATGTTGCCCGTCTGATGCCAACTTTGGCAGGCGATGAACATAAGCTGGCTGTTGCAGGCGGACTGATGCTATTTGTGGTGTTCGGGATCAAGGCAGCCATGTTACCGGTAGGTCTGTGGCTTCCTAAAACGTATGCTGTTGCAACTACTCCGGTGGCTGCCCTGTTTACCATCATGACCAAAGTCGGGATCTACGCGATTATCCGGGTCAATGGTACTGTATTTGATGATGAATACAGTCATCAGATCCTGATGAACTGTCTGCTGATAATTGGGGTGATTACCTCACTGTATGGCGCATTTGGTGCAATTGGGACTGAACGTTTACGCCGTTTCGTCGGCTTTATGATTCTGTCTTCGGTCGGCACCATTCTGATTGCGATTGCCATGAATAGCACCCAGGCTTGGGCAGGTGCCTTGTACTATATGGTGCACAGTACCCTGATTGGCGCAGCGTTTTATATCCTATGTGGCTGGATTACCTCACAGCGCGGTGAGTTTAAAGACCATTTTAAAATTGCCCCACAGATGAAACAGAATACTTTGGTTTCCATCGTATATTTCATCATTGCCTTGATGATGGCCGGCTTGCCGCCTTTCAGTGGCTTCTTCGGTAAGGTGTTTATTCTGCAAGCTTCAGGACAGTCTGAGCATCAAATGCTGATTATCTTCACGGTTCTACTGGTCAGCTTACTGAGTATTCTGGCTTTTACCCGGGTCGGTTTTATTCTGTTCTGGCGTTCAAGCCGACCGGAACAGGATGAAAATTCTGAAGAATTCAGCAAATATGAAGCCTTACCAAGCAAGGCACCAGCACGAAATGACCGGGTCATTTATCTATTATTGCTCAGTCTGACAGCCTACGTTGTTTTTGCTGCACCGATTTATCAATATAATTATCAGACCGCAGCACAGATTAAGACCAATCCGATTTATGAAGCAGCATTATTAAAACGTGATGCTGAAGGTAAGTTTATTAGTGTGCAGCCATTTGATCCGGGTTATTTACCAGAAACCAAATACGGTGGTGAAACGCCTGATCCAAATGCGCATCTGATTCCTTATGTCATTTCAGAAAATACCTTAAATGGCGACCATATTTCTGAATTTAAACAACGTCAGATTGATAAACAGTATATTGAACAGAACAAATACGACGACAATCAACTTAAACCGGCGGAGGGACTTTAATGGCTAAATCATTACTTCAACGCTGGTTCCCTCATCCTTTCGTTTCCGTGATTGTGGCGATGAGCTGGGTCATGCTGGCCCATAATATGGAAGCCGGCACATTGCTCATGGCTCTGTTTCTGGCCATCTTGATTCCGCGAATGGTCGCCCCTTTTATTGATTACACACCGAATATCCGGTGGGTGCCGGCAATGCGCCTATTTTGGGTCGTTGTTTGGGACATCATTGTCGCAAACATTAAGGTAGCGATTCTGGTGCTGGGACCGACCAAAAATCTGCATCCCAAATGGTTCCGGGTACCTCTGGATACCGAACATGAAGAAGTGAATACGTTGCTGGCAATGATTATTACCACGACACCAGGTACAGTCTCTGCGGGGATTGATCAGGACCGTGGCGATATTCTGGTGCATGCCTTAAGCACGGATGATGAAGAGGCCGAAATCGAAACCATCAAACAGCGCTATGAACAACCATTGATTAAAATTTTTAGCGCACAATCAGGAGCTGAAGCATGACCATTCTGCCATATGCATTGCTGATTTGTCTGGGTGCTGTCACGATCTCCATGTTACTGTGTCTGATCCGGCTGGTTATGGGCCCATCAATCGTTGACCGTCTGCTGGCACTGGATACCCTATTTTTAAATGCAACCTGTCTGGTGGTGATTCTGGGAATCTACTGGAGCAGCACTTTCATGTTTGAAGGTGCCCTACTGGTGGCCATGCTGGGCTTTGTTTCTACCGCTGCCCTTGCCCGCTATTTCACCACTGGCCATGTCATCGACTAGGAGTTTTTAAATGCCTTTGATTTTAGAAATACTAGTTTCGATTTTTTTATTGATTGGCGCTTTCTTTATGCTGGTGGGTGGTATTGGAATGATACGTCTACCTGACCTGTTTATGCGTCTGCATGCACCGACTAAATCCAGTACCTTAGGCCTGGGAAGCTTTCTGATCGCTTCTATTATTTTTTCGGCTATCTATGGTCGTTTAGGTTTTGCTGAAGTACTGATTACCCTGTTTGCCTTCATTACTGCACCGGTATCTGCCAACCTGATGGCGCAAGCGGCCTTGCATTTACGTTTGCGCTCGATGAGTGGTGAAGTGCCAGAAACACTAGAACGTCCATTGCCTTGGCAGAAAACCCGCCGTCGTGCATTTTATGAAAAGAAAATGAATGACCAGGATTCAAAGTAATAGTTAGCCAGTTCTACTTAAAAGTTCAACAATAAAAAAGCCACCCTAAGGTGGCTTTTTTATTGCGCTTTATAAAAGCTTATTCTTCATCTTTCTTGTCTTCAGCAGGAGGTAAATCCTTCACTGCTTCAGCAATCAGACCAAACATATAGTTACCATATGCATTGGTTTTGTCGTAATGGAAACGTAGACGAGGTGTAATACGTGTCTTGATTCGACGACTCAGTTCATGGCGCAGGAACCCTGATGCCTTATTCAGGACATCGAGTGTT
The DNA here is from genome assembly GCF_013417335.1 of Acinetobacter sp. YH16031. Lineage (NCBI taxonomy): Bacteria > Pseudomonadati > Pseudomonadota > Gammaproteobacteria > Moraxellales > Moraxellaceae > Acinetobacter > Acinetobacter sp. YH16031. The sequence continues at coordinate 16,454 of NZ_VPED01000007.1, read as the reverse complement.
TCTTTATTTGCGGCTTCACTTTGCTCATCACCAAGTTCACGACCCATTACTGTGACATAAACTTCTGCATATCCTAAGTCTGGGCTCACCTTCACGGCTGAGATGGTCACCAGACCACCCAGACGTGGATCTTTCAGCTCCTGACGGATCAGTTCAGACAACTCGCGTTGTACCGTATCCGCCATACGCTTCAGACGTTGACTACCCGCCATTAAAGACTCCGTTTAATCAATTGCACATCATACACTTCGATCTTGTCGAGAGGTTTGATGTCTTTATAGCCTTTCACCGCAAGACCACATTCCATACCGGCACGAACTTCTTCCACCACTTCTTTGTAGCGACGAAGAGATTCAAGCTCACCCTGGAAGATCACCACGTCATCACGTAATACGCGAATCGGTTTGTTACGGTGTAATACGCCTTCAAGCACCATACAGCCTGCTGCAGCACCGAATTTGCTTGAGTGGAACACTTCACGCACTTGAGCAACACCCAAGATTGTTTCACGGTGTTCAGGAGCAAGCTTACCGCTCATCGCTGCTTTCACGTCATCAATCAATTGATAGATCACTGAGTAGTAACGAATGTCGATACTGTCTGCATCTGCTTTTTGACGTGCAGTATTGTCGGCACGTACGTTAAAGCCAAGAAGAACCGCTTCTGAAGATTCAGCAAGTGTGACGTCAGATTCAGTAATCGCACCAACACCAGAACCGATGATACGTACTTTTACTTCATCCGTTGAAAGCTCAGCCAATGCAACATGCAGAGCTTCCAATGTACCGCGTACATCAGTTTTTAATACCACATTGACGATCGGCACATCTTTTTTGCCCATAGACGCCATGATGTTTTCAAGACGCATTGCAGATTGACGTTCAAGACGTTTTTGACGTTCACGATCCATACGCGCATCGGCAACTTCACGTGCTTTCTTCTCGTCATTCACAACAAGAACTTCGTCACCTGCCATCGGCGCTTCTGGAAGACCCAGAATTTCAACTGGAATCGAAGGACCTGCAGACTTGATACGTTTACCGTTTTCATCAGTCATGGCACGAACGCGGCCATAAGATGAACCAGCAAGTACCAGGTCACCCACTTTCAGCGTACCGTTCTGTACAAGAATAGAAGTTACTGCACCGCGGCCTTTATCAACACGCGCTTCAATCACAACACCTTGCGCCGCACCTTCTTCAGACGCTTTCAATTCAAGCAATTCAGACTGAATTAAAATCAGGTCAAGAAGTTCGTCAATACCCGCACCAGTATGTGCAGATACTTTCGCTACAGGAACGTCACCGCCCCATTCTTCAGGTACGATTTCTTTGGTAGTCAATTCGTTCAATACGCGATCTGGATCAGCAGAGTCTTTATCCATCTTGTTGATTGCAACAATGATTGGCGTACCTGCTGCACGTGCGTGATCGATTGCTTCTGCAGTTTGTGGCATCACACCATCATCTGCTGCAACAACCAGGACTACGATATCAGTCGCTTTGGCACCGCGTGAACGCATTGCAGTAAACGCTGCGTGTCCCGGAGTATCCAAGAAGGTGATAATACCTTTATCAGTTGTTACATGATAAGCACCGATATGCTGGGTAATACCCCCTGCTTCGCCTTGCGCCACTTTGGCACGACGAATACGGTCTAGAAGCGATGTTTTACCATGGTCAACGTGACCCATGATCGTAACAACTGGCGCACGAGTGGTTTGCGCACCACGAGCTTCTTCAGCCTGTTCAAGCAGGTTATCTTCAACTGCAGTTTCAGAAACCAGTACCGGGTTATGGCCCATTTCTTCAACCACAAGAGCCGCGATTTCCTGATCGATCGCCTGGTTTTGAGTAACCAGTTCACCCATTTTCATCAGTGACTTGATCACTTCACGAACCTTAACCGCCATTTTCGCAGCCAGGTCAGCAACGACAATCGTTTCACCGATTTCAACGTCATAAACCTGTTTTTTCACTGGTTTTTCAAAACCATGCTTGTTCGCTTGGCTAGATTTTAAACCACGTTTGTGTGAGTTATCACGGAAAGACTGCTCTTCACCACGACGACCACCTTTCTTCGGTGAACGTGTATTTGAAGTGTTAGTACCACGTTTAATTTCGCGGTCTTCTTTCGCAAATGAGTCTTCATATGCCTGGCCAACCAGACCAGCAGCAAGTGGAGAGTCATCAATCACACGAATAGTTGCAGTGGTATCTTCAGAAGAATACTTCGACGCCATCTTGCGCATTTGCTCAAGTGTACGTTGTTGTGCTTCTTCAGCTGCCTTGCGACGTGCTGCTTCTTCAGCTGCTTTTAATTGAGCGGCTTGAGCTTCACGCGCTTTTTTCTGTTCTGCTGTTTCAACTTGTTTAACCGCTGCTTTCACAATCGGTTTATTAGTTGATTTGCGTTTTACCACAACAGCTGCTTTAGGTGTTTCCTGTTTCTCAGTTTCTTGTTTCTGAGCTGCACGCATTGCTTCTAGCGCTTTGCTTGCATTGTTTGTACCTGATTTAGGTGCATCAGCAGGTTTTTTAGCGGGTGCTGACTTCTGTTCAGCTTCTGCTTTCGCTTGCTGTTCAGCTTGAGCCTTCGCTAAAGCTTCTGCTTTAATTTGTTCCGGGTCTGGCTTGACGAATGTATGTTTCTTGCGAACTTCTACATTAATCGTTTTCGCCTTACCTGAAGTACTTGCCACTTTAGCAGTACTGGTCGTTTTACGTTTCAACGTGATTTGTCCTGCATGGCCATCTGAACCTTGTGTCTTTTTCACATGATTCATTAAGCGATCTTGTTGTTCGGTGGTAATAATATCGTCAGCTTTACGCTGTGGTAAACCTGCCTCACGAACCTGCTCTAGGAGCTTATCAACATGGCGACCCACGCTGAGTGCTAACTCTTTAATCGACTTGTCCGTCATATACTACCTCCTAGTTAAACCATGATTCGCGCGCTTTCATAATAAGTTGACCGGCCTTCTCAGCACCGAGACCTTCGATATCTTCGATATCATCAGTCGCTTGGTCAGCTAAGTCATCTACGGTTACCACACCACGAGCTGCGAGAGCTTGCGCGATCTCTGCTGTCATGCCTTCCATTGCAACAAGTTCTTCACTTGGCGCTTGTACGTTTTCTTGCTGTTGTAATGCATCAGCAAGTGCAATTTCTTTCGCACGGCTTTGCAGTAGTTCAACCAGTTCCGCATCCAGTTCGATTTCATCAAACGTTTCTGGCGGTACGTAAGCAATTTCTTCAAGCGAGGTGAAGCCCATTTCTACCAACGCCATAGCCAAATCTTCAGCAATATCCAGACGTGTTACAAACATGTCCAGGTATTTTTGTGCTTCGCTTTGTTGACGCGCGTAGTATTCTTCTTCCAGCATCATATCCAGCTTGTAGCCAGTCAGTTCTGATGCTAGACGAACATTCTGACCCTGTGAACCAATCGCACGAGCCAACTGATCACTCGTTGCGAAAATAATGTCTGCAGTACGTGCATCTTCATCGATAACAATACTGGATACATCTGCTGGTTCAAGTGCGCTTGCGATGTACTGAGCAGGATCATCTGACCATACTACGACATCAATACGCTCACCATTGAGTTCCTGTTGTACTGCCTGGATACGTGTACCACGCATACCAATACAAGCACCAACCGGATCAATACGGTGGTCATTTGTTTTCACTGCAATTTTGGCACGTACACCTGGCTGGCGTGCGGCTGCCTTGATTTCAATGATTTCTTCCGAGATTTCTGGAATCTCTTTTTTCATCAATGCGATCAGCATTTCAGGTTTAGCACGAGAAAGCTGTAGTTGAGCACCACGACCTTCACGATTGACATTGAAAAGAATCGCATTCACACGTTGTTTCGGGCGAAGGATTTCCTTCGGAATCATTTCTTCACGTGCAAGATATGCTTCAGCATTGTCCCCTAAGTCAATAATGAAACCGTCTTTGGTTTGTTTTTTCACTTCACCGTAGATCAGCTCACCGACTTTAGATTCATAAGCATCAGCAACCAGTGCACGTTCTGCTTCACGAATCTTTTGTACAATCACCTGTTTAGCAATCTGTGCAGCAATACGACCGAAATCGATTGACTCAACTTCCAGCTCACGAATGTCACCGATTGACCATTTTGCCGGATCAACATCAGAGATGGCATCCTGACAGGCAGGCATTTCATGATCTTCATCAGCCACTACTTCCCATTGACGGAAAGTACGATAATCACCAGTTTTACGGTCAATTTCTACACGAAGACGAGCTTCTTCCGAGTGAGTCCCCTCGTAGAATTTCTTCTTAGTCGCTGCAACCAAAGCTTGTTCTAGCGCTTCAAAAATTGCTTCACGACTTACACCTTTTTCGTTACTAACCGTTTCAACGACGGTAAGAATTTCACGTGCCATAAGTCACCTATTCGTTCAGATTCTTATTAATTGAATTAATCTTGATAGACCAAGTTTGCTTTATCGATATTGTGACTGTCGATATCCAAAATCTGTTGCTTTTCTACTTCAACTTGAATCATTTCATTTTCAAGGTCGACTACAACCAGTTTTGCCTGGAATTTACGACGGTTATCGACGGCACTGATCAAACGCAGCGCAACCGTTTGTCCGATATAATGAGCCATCTGCTCCAGCTGGAAGAATGGACGATCCCAACCTGGTGAAGACACTTCAAGCGAATATTCACCTGAGATTGGATCATGTACATCCAGGATCGCGCCGACTTGCTGTGTGACACGTACACAGTCCTGAACCCCAATACCACGACCCTGCTCTTCTTCGCCATCTTCATTGACAACAGGTGCTGCATTTTCATCGACCGGTTTGTCGATATAGATCCGTAATAATGAACGTTTGCCTTGTGGCAGGAATTCAATCCCCCACAGATTTACATCACAGGCTTCAACTGCTGGTGCAATCAAGTCCTGAAGTGCTTGAGTTTTATTTGATAGCTTCATTTACTCTCGTCATCTGGTGCGATTTTATGATCTATTTGACCACTACAAACCAATACAAACTATAGTAGTAGTGAAACATGGAGATTTGACCAAATATTGTCGACACTACACGATAGCCAATAAAAAAGGGCGTAAATCGCCCCAATTAATGCACAATTTGAACTTTTTTCAAATCCCACTGTGCAAAAAGGCCCACCATAGTTGTGAGCCTCTTTTAAGAAACTTGGTAGCGGGAGCTGGATTTGAACCAACGACCTTCGGGTTATGAGCCCGACGAGCTACCAGACTGCTCCATCCCGCATCAACGTGCAAAAATTATATACAAAAGATGCGAACTTTTCAATCACAACCACATCATTCTGCATATTTGTTATCTGTTACTGAAAAATTGGTAGCGGGAGCTGGATTTGAACCAACGACCTTCGGGTTATGAGCCCGACGAGCTACCAGACTGCTCCATCCCGCATCAGCATACAAATAACATTCAGCTTAATATTTTACACTAAACTGCCTTTAAAGTTTGCAGCTTTAAAGGATTGGTAGCGGGGGCTGGATTTGAACCAACGACCTTCGGGTTATGAGCCCGACGAGCTACCAGACTGCTCCACCCCGCAACAACATGCAAATAATTCTTCTCAACTTAAATCAGATTTAAGCTGCCTTTTAAAAGTTTGCGTCTTTAAAAAAGGATTGATTGGTAGCGGGAGCTGGATTTGAACCAACGACCTTCGGGTTATGAGCCCGACGAGCTACCAGACTGCTCCATCCCGCATCAACAGAAGTTTTTTTAGCTGCATACACCAACTTATATTCTGGATTATAAGTTGGTGCGGAAGGGGGGACTTGAACCCCCACGCCCGAAAGCACTACCACCTCAAGGTAGCGTGTCTACCAATTCCACCACCACCGCAGCTGTGACGCATTCTAGTCGCATCACTGAAAAAAAGAAAGGTTTAATTAAAATTATTCGGTCGTTTGTGGTGCAGTTGGTGAAGTTTCAACCGGTTGCGCAGGCGCAGTTGGTGCTGATTGAATTGACGATAAACTGTACGCATTCGTGGTTTGTTTCTTGGCAAGAATCGCCAAAGTAATACTGGTCACAAAGAACAATGCGGTAAAAACTGCCGTCAAACGGGTCATGAAATTACCCGAACCTGAGGCACCAAAGATCGTTGCCGCACCGCCGCCGCCAAATGATGCACCTGCATCCGCACCTTTACCATGCTGAACTAAAATCAAGACAATCATCAAAATCGCTAAGATAATATGTACTACCAGCACAAAAGTTTGCATGCTGAACTCCTAATTATTGTGTATTTGCAAATGCTTGAGCAATTTGATGGAACGACTCAGCATTGAGTGATGCACCACCCACCAATGCCCCGTTAATGTCAGGGCAGGCTGCTAACTCTACTGCATTTTCCGGTTTTACACTACCACCATATAAAATCGCCATAGTCGCAGCATAACCTGTAATCTGGCTCAAACCCTGACGGATCTGGGCATGCATGGCCTGCGCATCTTCTGGAGAAGCTGTTTTACCGGTACCAATGGCCCAGATTGGCTCATAAGCAATCACAATATTTTTCCACTGTTCATCTTCTACCACAGTCGCGATATCGCAAATCTGTTGGAGAACCACTGCTTCCGCCTGCCCTGCTTCACGCTGTTCCAGACTTTCGCCCACACAGTAAATTACGGTTAAACCGGCATTTAAGGCATTCCTGATTTTAGCATTTAAGATCTGTGAACTTTCAGCAAAAATTTCACGACGTTCAGAGTGCCCAATCAATACATAGTGAATCTGGCTATCAGCCAATAATTCAGCACTCACCTCCCCAGTATAAGCGCCTGTCCCTGCAATACGTGATACATCTTGTGCTACGGTATATACAGGGCGATTAGCAGAAGCAAATGCAGTTTGAATTTGAGTTAAGGCAAGGGTTGTCGGCGCCACACCCAAATGACATTTCTCTGTTGAAACTGGTGCAGACTCAAGCAAGTCTTTTAAATTCTGAACCAAAGCTTGGGCATCTGCCTGCATTGGATTCATTTTCCAGTTGCCCACCACCCAAGGGGTAATCGTCGAAACCGACATAAATAACCTATTTCACTGACATATCTTGAATTGGGCACATTCTACACGGAATTGTAAAATTTAAAGAATAGTTTTATTCATCCTATTTCTCAGTTTAAACTATTCAAAATGGTTATTTTTTGTTATCACTGAAAAAAATGCCCGGTTCTTCCGACCAGTTCAAGCTTTTACTGAATATCAGGAAGATTGCAGCATTCTCAGCTATGGTATTTTTGTATAACAAACGTATAATTTTAGAATAGCAAATTAAAAAAATTGAATTGATAGGCATTTGAAGCATGACAGCATTGCAGGGGTCACCAAGATTTACGGGGTTTATTCGTCGCCTGGTCGATGAAGGGGTATTATCGGCTGAAGATATGCGGACTGCTTTAGCCAATGCCAAACAGGAAAAAACAGATATCGTGGCCTATTTGGTCAGTCATCATAATCTCTCTCCTACCACCATTGCTGAAACGATCTCAGTAGAATTTGGTGAGCCTCTATTTGATATTGGCGCGTATGATCCAGGACAAATCCTGCGTGAAGATATTGATGAAAAGCTGGTCACCAAGCATCGAATTTTGCCAATTTATAAAAATGCCAATGTTCTTTATATCGCCACGAGCAATCCGACCAATATTGAAGCCACAGATGCAATTCGTTTTGCCACCAAACTGAATATTGAAACCGTTATTGTTGAACACAATAAACTCGAGAAACTGATCGAGCAAAACTTTACTGAAGAAAGTACTTTTGATTTCGACGATGATTTCGATCTGGATGTAAATGTCGATACAGCCGATCCGACTCAAGAAGAAGACGAAAAAGACAAGGGTGAAGAAGCCCCGATTGTTAAATATATTAATAAATTACTGATTGATGCCATTCGTATGGGCGCATCGGATCTACATTTTGAACCTTATGAAAAAATGTATCGGGTACGCTATCGTGTTGATGGAGTCTTACGTCAGATTGCAACACCGCCGCTACAACTAGCAAACCGTTTGGCGTCACGTTTAAAAGTTATGTCGCAAATGGACATTTCTGAGAAACGCGTGCCTCAAGACGGCCGTATTAAATTAAAGCTTTCAAAAAACAAAGCTATCGACTTCCGTGTTAACTCACTCCCTACCCTGTTTGGTGAAAAACTGGTTCTACGTATTCTAGATCCGTCTAGTGCCATGCTGGGAATTGATGCTTTAGGTTATGAACCTGAGCAGAAAGAGTTATTCATGGAAGCCTTAGATAAACCGCAAGGGATGTTACTGATTACCGGTCCTACTGGTTCCGGTAAAACCGTATCCCTTTATACGGGCTTAAACATCTTAAATCGTGAAGATACCAATATTTCTACTGCGGAAGACCCAGTCGAGATTAACCTGCAAGGGATTAATCAAGTTAACGTGAATAATAAAGTTGGCCTGACTTTCGCAGCGGCATTAAAATCCTTCTTGCGTCAGGATCCTGATATTGTCATGGTCGGTGAGATCCGTGATCTGGAAACAGCTGAAATTGCAATCAAGGCAGCCCAAACAGGCCATATGGTGATGTCAACCCTGCATACCAACAGTGCGCCGGAAACTCTGACCCGTTTACGTAATATGGGCGTCCCTTCTTTCAATATCGCGACCTCGGTCAATCTTGTCATTGCGCAGCGTCTGGCCCGTCGCTTGTGTTCGCAATGTAAAAAACCAGCCGATATTCCTCAGCAAAGTTTGCTGGAAATGGGCTTTACCGAAGCAGACTTACAAAGCCCGGAATTTCAGATTTATGAGCCAGTCGGCTGTAATGAATGCCGTGAAGGTTATAAGGGCCGGGTCGGTATTTATGAAGTCATGAAGGTCACACCTGAAATTTCAAGAATTATTATGGAAGATGGCAATGCCATTGAAATTGCTGAAGCTTCCGCACGGGCAGGATTTAACAATTTACGCCGATCAGGGTTAGTGAAGGTTATGCAGGGGGTGACTTCTTTACAGGAAGTCAATCGTGTAACCAGCGAATGATCGTGCTGAATATAAAATAAGGATAAAGCTATGGCAGCAGTAAAAAAAGGCCAGATGACACCGATCTTCAGTTATGAAGGGGTTGACCGCAAAGGCGCCAAGATCAAGGGGGAATTGCCAGCACGAAATATGGCCTTGGCAAAAGTGAACTTGCGCAAACAAGGCATTACGATCAAAACCATCCGGGAAAAGAAAAAAAATATTCTCGAAGGTTTGATGAAGAAAAAAGTTTCTACACTGGATATCACTATCTTCACCCGTCAGCTCGCCACTATGATGAAAGCTGGGGTACCGTTAGTTCAGGGCTTTGAAATTGTTGCGGAAGGTTTGGAAAATCCTTCTATGCGCGAGGTTGTGCTTGGAATTAAAGGCGAAGTTGAAGGGGGGAATACTTTTGCCGGAGCCTTACGAAAATACCCACAATATTTCGATAATCTATTCTGCTCTTTGGTCGAATCTGGCGAACAATCTGGTGCTCTGGAAACCATGCTGGATCGTGTCGCGATTTATAAAGAAAAAAGTGAACTGTTAAAGCAAAAGATCAAAAAAGCCATGAAATATCCAGCTACAGTTATTGTAGTAGCTGTGATCGTGACGATTATTCTGATGGTGAAAGTAGTCCCTGTATTCCAAGACTTATTCTCTTCATTTGGTGCTGACTTACCTGCATTTACTAAAATGGTAGTCAATATGTCCGAATGGATGCAGAAATATTGGTTCCTTTTAATTATTGGAATTGGCGTAGTGATTACTGCTTTCCTTGAAGCAAAAAAACGTAGCAAAAAATTTCGCGATTTACTGGATAAAGCTGCGCTCAAAGCACCCATCTTTGGTGATCTGGTCTATAAAGCGATTATTGCGCGTTATAGCCGCACCCTCGCCACAACATTTGCTGCCGGTGTGCCATTAATTGATGCGCTTGAATCGACTGCTGGTGCAACCAATAACGTGGTATATGAAGAAGCCGTATTAAAAATCAAGGAAGATGTTGCAACCGGTCAACAGCTTCAATTTGCCATGCGTGTCACCGATAAATTCCCTTCTATGGCCGTACAAATGGTTGCGATTGGTGAAGAATCCGGCGCACTAGATGCTATGCTGGATAAAGTTGCAACCCATTATGAAAATGAAGTCGACAATGCGGTCGATGGTTTAACTTCCATGATGGAGCCCTTGATTATGGCCATTCTTGGTGTCCTTGTTGGTGGCCTTGTTATCGCAATGTACCTTCCAATTTTCCAAATGGGTTCCGTGGTTTAATGCAAGATTTTATTTCATATTTCAGTCAAAACCCAACTGCGCTTTATCTCGCAGTTGGGCTTTTTAGTCTCTGTATTGGCAGCTTTTTAAACGTTGTCATTTACCGCACCCCTAAAATGATGGAACAGGAATGGCGTACGGATTGCCAGCTATTTTTGCATCCAGATCAGCCCATTATTGATGAGAGCAAAATTACTTTAAGCAAACCAGCTTCCACCTGCCCGAAATGTCAGACTCCTATTCACTGGTATCAGAACATTCCGGTGATTAGCTGGATCTTATTACGTGGTAAATGTGGTAACTGTCAGAATCCAATCAGTATCCGCTATCCATTTATTGAACTTCTCACAGCTGCTTGTGCGCTGATAGTGGTGGCAGTATTTGGGCCTACCATACAGATGCTGTTTGGTCTGGTTTTTACCTATGTCCTGATTGCCCTCACCTTTATTGATTTCGATACCCAGTTATTACCCGATCGCTATACCCTGCCGCTGGCTGCACTCGGCCTGGGCATTAATAGTTATGCGATTTATACTACCCCTGATTCTGCCATCTGGGGCTATATCATTGGCTTCTTATGCTTGTGGGTGGTGTACTATCTGTTTAAGCTGGTGACCGGCAAGGAAGGTATGGGCTATGGAGATTTCAAACTGTTAGCGGCCTTAGGTGCCTGGATGGGGCCTATGCTCCTACCACTCATTGTATTATTGTCATCATTGATGGGTGCGATTATTGGGATTATCCTGCTTAAAGTCCGTAAAGAAAACCAGCCCTTTGCCTTTGGCCCTTATATTGCCATTGCCGGCTGGATTACCTTTTTATGGGGTGAGCAGATTATGAAAATTTATTTAGGTCAGTAAAGTGAAATTTGTACTCGGTTTAACTGGTGGAATTGGCAGTGGCAAGTCTGCTGCCAGCCAATGGTTTGAAGCACAAGGGATTGCTGTCGTAGATGCAGATATTGTCGCCCGTGAAATCGTTGATATCGGTCAGCCAGCCCTACAGCAAATTCGGGAAGCTTTCGGCGATTGGGTTTTACTCAAGGATGGTTCATTGAATCGCCGTGTTTTGCGCGAACATATTTTCCAGTCTCCAGAAGCACGAAAAATGCTGGAAAATATCACCCACCCTGCTATTCGCAATTCAATTATTCAACAGTTACATGCAGCACAAAGTCCTTATGCGATTTTAGTTTCTCCTTTATTGTTTGAAACAAATCAGCATGAACTAACACAACATACGTTATTAATTGATGCTGCTATTGAACTGCAAATTCAACGGGCTTCACAGCGCGATGGACAAAATGTAGAGCAAATTCAGAAGATCATTGCCGCACAAATGCCGCGTGAACAAAAGTGTGCCATGGCTGATGATATTGTACTGAATGATGGTGAGCTAGAACATCTCTATGCTCATCTCACACCATTACATGAAAAGTATCTTCAGATGGCTGCTCAAAATCATTAACCCGAACTCAGTTAGAGTTCAAATAAAAAGCAGTCCTTTTAGGACTGCTTTTTTTGTTGTTCCAGTTTTTGGCTGAGACTGTCTTGATGCATCAGCCAGCGCCAAGGCTGTATGGCACCGATTGCCATACCCACTAAGCCAGAGACAATCGCGAGACTTAGAGGTTCATCTAGAAGCGGCACAGCCAGTATGGCAGCAATAAATGGTGCGAGAGTCACGATACTACCCGCTTTAAATGCACCTAAACGCTTAATCGCTTCCACATAAGTTAGTGTCGCTACAATCACCACAAAAATACCGTGAAAGAGCACTTGGGCAGCCATTTGCCAAGGTTCAGCAGCATCCAGATGTTTTGGAAAAAATAATATATAAAGCGGTACATAGACGATAGCTGACCAGATCGCCACACTGGCCATGGAATGCCAGGCAGAGAGTTTCCATTGACGTAGCAGTACAGTGAACACACCCCACCACATCGCACTAATGAAAAACAGCAAGTCGCCTAATCCCAAGGCCACACCGGGCTCTCGGAACATCAGCCAGCTCATACTGCCAATCGCAAGCAGCATAATCGCCATACTAATCCAGGTATGTCGGTCAAACCCCTGTTTAAATAATACAAAAGCAGCCACTGCGGTACTAAGCGGAATACAGCCATTTAGAAATACGGCAGCATGAGCTGCAGGTGCATAATGGAAAGCGGTATAGGCGGTCAGGCAATACCCTACCCCGCCAATCATGGCTAAAAGAAAGGATTCCTTACTCCACAAAAAGGCTGTGTCCTTTTTATAAATCAGGACCGGCATCAGAATCAGAAAAGCCAATAGAAAACGTAATCCAACCAGATCCCAGGCACTAATCCCCCACTGGGCACTTAAGCGCGTGCTTAAGGTAAAACCTCCCCAAATACACATGGTAATTAAGACAAAGGCATAACCTTGCGTTCGGGGAGACATAGACTTCTTCTTTAACAATATTTATGAATAAACAATAAAAAGGGCTTAGGCTTGACGCTGACGGCAGGCTTCATACAGGGCCATCCCTGTTGCGACACTCACATTCAGGCTTTGCAGATTGCCTGCCATCGGAATATAAACCGTCTGATCACATTGGCTTTGGGTAATTGGACGTAAACCGGTATCTTCCGCACCCATCACCACGCATACACCTGTACCAGTAAAATCAAATTTCTGGATAGGTAAAGCTTTTTCATCCAGCATCGTACCAACCACACGTACATTAAATTCATCTTTGATTTGACCCAAAGTGCGCGCCAGATTGGTCACCTGAATAAACTTCACTTTTTCTGCACCACCTGCTGCCACTTTACGTGCAGTCGGCGTCAGGCTTGCTGAACGGTCACGCGGTACAATCACAGCCGCTACACCCATCGCTGCGGCAGTACGAATACAAGCACCCAGGTTATGTGGATCAGTTACCTGATCGAGTGCTAATAGAAGTACTTGAGAATCTTGTTTCAATAGATCTTCCAGATCCTTTTCATTTAAGGTTGGATGCGGGCGAACTGCCGCTACAACGCCTTGGTGAAAAGGCAAACCAGCCAGTTTTTCCAGCTTGTCACGACTAGCCTGCTGGACACTAATGCCAAAAGGCTCAGCCAATTCCAGCACACGTTTCAGGCGCTGATCATCACGGCCTTTCAGGGTAAAAAGAGTCAAGACACGTTCAGGCTCAAGCTCCAGCAGTGATTCTACTGAATGGACGCCATAATAATACTCAGGTTTAGCCATGAACGACCTCGAAAATAAATTGGGAAATAGGCAGCAAAAGAAAAATCCTGTAAAGCCAACTTCACAGGATTCTGTATCAAGCTTAGTTTAACCGATTCAGAACAAAATTTCTTGATCGGTTACAGCTCATCTGTAGGTCTGTTTAGCCTTCAAAATGGCAAACATAGTCCAGCACATCATCAGTTTCGATTTTGAAACGACTATTGCCTGGCACATAGAACGACTGACCAGCACGGAATAGTTCTTTCTCTTCGCTGTCAGCGATTTGCACACGGCATTCACCTGAAATGATTTCCATACGCTCAGGCACATGTGTTTCAAAAGTTAATGCATTTTCTGAAGGTAAAATTACCCCTAAGGTTTTTTTAGTGCCATCTTCAAATTGCACCACATGGCTGATGCATAACCCGCCAAAATACACATTCGATTTTTTAAGTACTGATACATGATCAAACTGAGCTGACATGCCATTTCTCCAGATAAAGCATTTTGTAATATTTTGATTGCTGTAGTTTAAATGTGCACCCGCAACTAATCAATCGAAGTTTATCGGACTTGAATGAATTTATTGGGTGCCCCTGCTTGCCTTGATTCCAGCCTGTTTGAGTGATTTCGGCAGATCCTGGAAAATGCCGTAATTTTTCTCGCCATTTATAAGCAAAATATATTCCGACCTGATTTAATTTAAATTTCAAGCATGTCAGAAAAATGAAAATATCTTTTGTAACTTCAGTGGCCTGATCTTGGTTCCTGTGACACAACATTCAAATAAGCGTGTATTAATCCCTGAAATTTAAGATAGAATGAAATCGATTTATCCTGATTTATAATAACAGCCGCGTTGCTAGACTGAAGCAACTGACATGCTATTTCATTCAAACTTTTCGCAGCCCGGATGCGTTTATGCTGACACATTTAACTCTGATCAATTTTGCTTTGGCCGAGCATCTTGCTATTGATATTGATAAAGGTTTTAACGTTCTTACTGGTGAAACCGGTGCAGGTAAATCCCTGTTACTGGATGCTCTGTCTGCCTGTCTGGGGGAGCGAACCGATACCAATTATGTGCGTTATGGCACCGAAAAAGCGGATGTAACAGCAACCTTTAGTTATCAGGAAGACAGCCCTGAAGCGAGCTGGTTAAAAGAGCATGAACTCGATGATGAGTCAGGGGAGATTCATTTACGCCGGGTGATCTTTGCCACTGGACGTAGCAAGGCCTGGATCAATGGCCGCCCAAGCAGCCTGTCAGAACTTAAAGAAATTGGTCGCTTACTGGTTCAGCTGTATAGCCAGCATAGTCAGCAGCAACTTCTAGAACCGCCTTATCCCAAACACTGGCTAGATCGTTATAGCAATTTTTATGCACCAGCTCAGGAAGTACGTGATGCTTATAGCACCTGGCATAAAAATATTCGCCAGCATCAGGCCGCGCTGGATGCACAAGCAACCCGTAAGCAACGTATAGAAACTCTGGAGCTGCAACTCGAAGAACTAGAAGAAGTCGTTCAGACGGATTATCAGGAAATTGAGCAGGAATTTGACCGCCTTTCCCATCATGAAGCCATCATGCAGGATTGTGTCTATAGCCTGAATGGTCTGGACGAAGGTGAACAGAATATTTCTCAGGAA
Source organism: Acinetobacter sp. YH16031 (assembly GCF_013417335.1). Taxonomy (NCBI): domain Bacteria; kingdom Pseudomonadati; phylum Pseudomonadota; class Gammaproteobacteria; order Moraxellales; family Moraxellaceae; genus Acinetobacter; species Acinetobacter sp. YH16031. Next base: position 1,280 of record NZ_VPED01000007.1, on the reverse strand, counting down.
CTGGCTTCAATTTTACGCCGTATGGAATCGCATGCCGGTCGTAGCGAGCAGCTTTCCCAGATTTATACCTCTTTACTGAATGCCCAAAGCGAACTCGAAGATGCGACGGCGACCTTACGCCAGTTTATGGATCGGCAAAGCTTTGATCCGGAACGTATGGAAGAACTGAATTCCAAACTGGAAGTGTTTCACCGTTTAGCACGCAAATACCGCACCCAGCCAGAATTGCTGAAAGAAGAATATGAGGCCTGGCAGACTGAACTTGAACAATTGCATCAGCTAGAAGACCCAGAAACTCTGGCTGAACAGGTCGAGGTCTCTTATCAGGAGTTTCTAAGCAAAGCTCAACATCTGGACCAGATTCGCCGTGATGCAGCCGAACCGCTGGCGAAAAAACTGACCGAACAGGTGAAACAGCTTGCCCTACCTGAAGCGCATTTTGAATTTAAATTTGAGCCTTTGGAACATCCATCAAGTGAAGGTTTGAGTTTTATTCAGCTTCTGTTTACTGCCAACAAGGGCATACCAGCACAACCTCTGGCACGCGTGGCTTCAGGCGGTGAATTATCCCGTATCGCCTTGGTGATGCAGGTGATGAATGCAGAAAAAACCGAAGCTGAAGTATTGGTCTTTGATGAAATCGACGTCGGGATCAGTGGCGGAACTGCGGAAATCGTGGGTCGCTTATTGGCTGATCTGGCACAGCATGTACAAATTCTTTGTATTACCCATCAGGCGCAGGTGGCTGCACAGTCCGACCAGCATTTACTGGTGAAAAAACGCCAGACTGATCCAGCCAGCAGTACCATTATTAATCTGGAAGAAAGTGAAATTGTACAGGAACTTGCACGTATGACGGGTGGCGTGGAAATTAATGAAACGACTTTACAACATGCACGTCAGTTAAGGCAGCTCAAATTCCAGCAAGCATAAATCATGCTTAATAAAAAATCCCTGACTAGTGCAGGGATTTTTTATGAACAGCTTTTAGTTTAAAACAACTTATAAAAAATTAATAAAAATAAAGCACTCCGCTTTAAATATAAAATTTGATATTTTCTTTTATTGACTTATTTAGTTTGATTATTAGATCTCTTTCATAAATCAAAAAACGATCTTCTTTTTGGTTAATATTTGCACTCCGGATTTCTTGGCATTCGTGCATAATCTGCGGATGAAATACATCGATTCAAACAAGCTTTCTGATCCTCAGTTCAAGCGATACACAGGCATCTCATGGTCAACTTTCTATTTGATGGTTGAGCAATTGCAGAAGCATG
>NZ_VPED01000081.1:0-3969 GCF_013417335.1 Acinetobacter sp. YH16031 | reverse complement strand
CAAATGAGAATAACTGAGATCAGCACCCATTTTGAGTGCAAAAGCGTAGTAAATAGCTTGTGCGTACTTGATTGCTTTCACACTAGCAAACTCGCTTGTACAAAGCGGTATCTCAAGCTTGTAGCAGTGATGGCAATGACCGTTGATTGGGTTCTGTGTTGTCCAAAACGGCTGTGGCAAACCTGCGTCAAACCAGGATAAAGCGGAATCTTCTTTGTCATCATCAAAGACAAAGTAAATCGTCATAAGTGGCGGATTAACTTGAATATAGGGCTTTTTAACCGCAATAGATTTGGGACGAATAAGCATATAGCCTGGTTTTTCGTCCATACAATAAGGTTTAATCGGTAGGTCTTGATAAAAAATTGACCGAAAATCAGTGTCTTTTGCTTCACATTTATTCATTTATAACAGTAACCGCTTGCAAAGCTCGCAAACACTGCTAAAATTAAGACATATTCAGGTGTTTAATTTTTAGTGTTTTCAAGCATTTAAATTAAAATTCCGAAGAAAGACAGGACGGCAATCCTGTTTTTTTTCGCCTATGAAAATGTAGCACTATTTTCAGTAAAAGCATACTGCAGTAAAAACAGTGATTTAGAGATGCTTTTTTTTTCGAGTACAGCAATGTAAAACATTGCTACGCAGAAAAATAAAGGGTCATCTTCTACTTTTACGCTTGATCACGTTGAATGCTTGATTTAACTCAATCGGGTCATAGTTCAAGCTTTTACACAAAGTAAAAAAGTTTTGATTGTCCATTTTTTCATGACACCAATTTAGCTGTAACAGCCAATGTTTTTCTGCATTTAATTGTTCGCACACATCATGTAAATAAGACAAGTCTACATTTTCCATTTCAGAAAAAGTAAGCATTGCAGCATAAGCAACGTCACTGATTGATGATGTTTCAAAGTGCTCGCTAATATCTATTTTCATAATTTTTTCATCTCCTACATTGTGAATCCGTTGTCATTATTACGTTCAATAGCTTTTGTTTCAGGCTTCGCCTGAAATAACGGCTTAACTTCGTTTTCTTTTTTATCAAGATCATTTAAGCGATATTCGTTTGAAGTTCGTTCAAGTGAGAATGTCCGATTGAGCTTTTGTCGAGTGTCGTAATTCAGATGACAGCCTGATTTTTTCATATAATCAATAATGCGCTCATCATTGCGTATCATCTTGTTTACAATATCAATTTCATCTCTACTCAGCCCATTTTCATAGTGTTGATAGTGTCCTAGTTCTTGAAATTTGGTTTCGATGTAGTAAGCGACTTGCTCAATATTTCGATTCTTAAATGCTTCATGCTGACGTTCTGACCAAACAGCAATACGCTCCGCAGTCGGTGAGCGATAACCATTGTTTTTGAAATATCGAGTTAAATCAGTACAGGGCTTTGGCTTAATCACAACATTACTGAGTTGTCGTGCAATTAAATCAATGTGTTTAGTTGTTCGATCAAGTTGTTGACTGAAAGTTCTAGCTTCTGAAGCTTGTTGTTTAACTCGCTGACGTTGATTTCGTTGTCTGTTGCTGTATTCAATGATGATGCTGTCGAAAGTGCTTTCGTTAATTGCGATTGTGTGAGCTGTATATCGTCCAGAATTGGTTTTAGTTCTTGATTGATCTTGCTCTGCACTAATTTTTCGATGTTCGAGTTGTCCAGTACAGTAAGCAATTTCTCTTGCAAATGTTTTTGCGCTTGCATTGCGAATGTCTGTAAAGACTGCGACATATCTAGCTTTGGTACTTGGTTCATTTGCTGAATTAGTGCTGTGTTGCGCTGTTCTAAGTGCTCGATGTACTTCTTCTGCTCGTTGATACAAGTCTGCTGTAGCTCGTTCTGTTTCTGTAGCAAACTGACTTGCTGACTGATTAACTGCTTTAATTCGCTCATTTACTTCACCCATGAAATTATGATCAGGATTAGCAGTAATGCTGTACATGATACTGACAAAATTAGACTGATTTTCTGCTGTTGTTGCTGTGTCTGCTGTTGAGCTAAGCTCTGAATATTCAAACTTTCGGCTTGTTTCACTAAACTTTGTACCTGATTCAATAGCTCGGTTGATCTGTGCGTCAGCTTCTGCACTGATTCCTTTTGCTCTTGTGCGTTGTTGATCAAGTTCTGACAGCTCTGCTGTATTTCGTTGTCTATAAATTTCAATCGGGACCTGGTACTTGTCTGCAAAGAATCTAGCTCTTGATTCAGTTGCTCGTTGAAGTTTGTTATAGAGTTCATTAACTCGTTTTGCATCGACTTCATTTGCTCTTGATGCGCTTTGATCTGCTTCTGCTCTAGCTCGATTTTCTGCGTAAGCAGTGACATTGAATCCATCTTTATAAAACTCCCCTGCGAGCTTCACGGCTGTCTTATCACCGTGCAATTTGACTGAAATAGTGTCTTTAGCGTTTCGTGTGATGATTCCATATTCAGCAAGCGTTTGGACAACATCGTTACGGTCTTGAATCACGCCTGCGTTAATGCGCTGGGCAACGATTTTATTTAAAAGCTCTTTTTTTTCAGGCTTGGTTTTACCTGCAAAATTAATTTCAATGGCCGCCAATCTTTGGGAATGCGTGTGGTGCGGTAGCTGTACATCAGCTTTTAAAATGGCGAGGTCGTCAGGCTTGGACCAGGTGTATTTTTCGTTTAAATAATCTCTGAGTTTATCGAAGTATTTTTCGTGTCCGGGCGGAGCAATATTTAATGACTTACCTGTTCCAAGATCGACACGCGGCACCAAAACATGCACATGCTTTGAACCATCCTGAGCTACGTGTAGCACGGCATTCATGTGATAGCGTGTCGGGTCTAAATCAGCAAAAGCATGTTTTTCAAATTGATCTAATGTTTCTTGAATCTGTGCATCAGTCGGATTGTCTTGTTTTGACCAAGCGATTACTGCTGACGAATAGCGGTAATCAAAATCTAGGCTTTCAGTAATGGCAACAAATGTTTGTGCATCACCTCTGAGCGTCTGAATATCAGGACGCAAATCGCCTTTTGCATCTTTTTCAGCAAGTAAATAGCCAACCGCTTTGCGTGGACAGCCTTTCCCATGTTTCGTAAATTTAATGTGCATCGGTTTCGACCTCCACTAACTCAACGGCTTTGACTGCTCGGACTCTCGCATTCTCGATAGCGGTATCGGACATTGTTGTTTTTTTAATTTCACCAATCACGCTATGTATATCTTCTTGGATTGCTTGAAGCACTTGCAGACACTCGATAAAGCTAAATTCTTGAGTGAGATCCAACTCTTGTTGTTTGTCATTTTTAATTAGGTTCAAGGCTCTAGCACACTGATTCAGATTTGTACCGACTCGACCAAGTTCGAATAATACGGCTGGGTCTACTTTTGGTGGTGGTCGATGATGCTTTTTTTGTTTGAGTGGAAATGTGGGTTTCACATAGTTTTCAATTTCAACTAAATGAAATTCTGCACTAATCGCATTTTTAATTAGTCGATTGTTGAAGTCACTAAACTGTAAGTTTCTTTTCTCAAGAAAATCATCAAGCTGATTTTTTTCATCAACTGTCAGACGTAGACGTTTAACTTCTGATTTCGGATTGATCTTTTTAAATCTTGTTAAGTCATCATCCATTTTTACCACTCCCCTACTTTGGGTTTTTGGTTTTTGCTTTTGGGGGTTTGGGGGCGAAGCCCTCAACAAGACTTCTGTGCTACAACTTTTCGGAACTGCGTAGCAGGGCTGAAAATTGTAGCTACAGAGTAGGCTTGCTTAATTACAATAGCATCTTGAATTTGTAATAACAATGTTCGGTACGAATGTTGTTATACAAGTTCAAAGGCTATCTGTAATTGCGGTATTTGATGTTGAGGTATTTGATGTTGAGGTGTTTGGTGTTTGAGGTGTTTGGTGTTTGAGGTGTTTGGTGTTTGAGGTGTTTGGTGTTTGAGGTGTTTGGTGTTTGAGGTGTTTGGTGTTTGAGGTGTTTGG
>NZ_VPED01000080.1:0-4111 GCF_013417335.1 Acinetobacter sp. YH16031 | reverse complement strand
GTTTTATGATAACTTTACTGTTAAAAGAAGTCTAGACAACCTTGTTTTATGCTTGGATATAAGGCTTATTTTAAAATAATAGTAGTGAAGATTTTCTAAAATTAACATAATACACCTTATACGAAATGCGTTATAATTCTCTTGAAAATTCAATGCTGTAGTTTCTAGTTTATAGCCCGAACATCCCTGTTCGGGCTTTTTTTATGATTTTTCACGTTCCACGCCTATTATTTAAGCAATGTTCCACGGTTTTATTCAGTTTTAATAAACCTCATCCGGTTTTTTGAGGAGTCATTATTTCATGTGCTTGCACTGAAATTGGCTCATCAAAAAATTGGAGTCCTGGCTAACCATAAGGAAGGAAGAAACGGCTCAGGAAGCCCCTCTTTTTAGGTTTAGGCTCAACTTGTTTAGGGACAGGGATCCGTTTGTTCTTTGGAGTAGTCAATCCGTCATAGTTTGACTCAGTCTGTGGCCGAGGATCTGTTGCTATATTCGAATTAGTAGATTCATTTAGTTTATTAATATTTTCTTGTTTTGGCTGTTCTAAGGTGCCTTTAAACTCAATTCTATGAGTAAGATCTTCAATATGTTGCATCAAAGACTTTTCTCTTTGATTTGCTAACTCTAACTGATTTTTGAGTAAAGAAATTTGATCTTTTAATACATTTTCAACTTCAGATTGAACGTGTACTTGTACATCCTTTTGAACTTGTTCAGTACGTGCACTGGACTGAACACCGACTGGATTGCCATAAACTCTGATAAGTTCAGACAAGTCTATAAGTCCATCATGATCTCTTGATAATTCACCACTTTTTAAAGCCTCGTATATTGTTGTACGTGATTTTTTAAAGGCTTTACTTGCGTCCATAACGCTAAATTTTGTTGTGTTCAATGGAATCCCTCAGTGCGTGTACAAGGATGTTTATGTGAACATCCAATCTGAACATGAAGTTTATTTTGTATTAAAGCCTACTTTTTTTAGATATGGGAGTAGTTCTTCAAATTTTTGTGGATCTCGTAGCATTTCAGAAATTCGAACTGCAAATTGTGAGTAGCTTTCAGTACCTTGAGAATATTTATTCATCTCTGGAAGCTCAGACAGTTTACTGGCAAAAAGATGACGCTGTGCATCGGTAAATTTTGAGAAAATCTCAAGAGCAGTTTGCTCTTTATTATGAGCTATAACGACTTTTTTCAGTTTAAAGTTGAATGAAAAACCAGAAATATTACGTCCCTTTTTATGTTGCTGACATTGGACGTTAATATCCGTGTGTTCATTAATTTGGGCAATAGCTAGATTTAATACTCGATCTTTAAAATTTCCCATTCTTGTATATTCATCATCAAGAACGCCTATTTTTTGTCTGAACTCTGCTAGTTCGATAATTGGAGTTTGACCCGTACTACGCCAAGCAATTAATAATTCATACAACCGCACAGCATAAGCACTGCTGAGATTACTAATCTGTTGTAACTCATATTTAGTGAATTGTTCTTCTAAACGTGTAATAAGTGGCACGATTGCAGGGGCAAATATTAACTTTACTGTAGCCTCATCATCGATATATCTAATCTCGCTCACCCAGCGACTTAAAACATTCTCTACATTTCCTCTTTTATTAATTTCTTGATAGCTAAATTGACGTACAAATAGATCCTTACAAGCATCTTTTAACGCTTGGTAAGCTGTTTGTCTTGCAACATTAAATTGATTTACATAACTCTCAGCATGCACTTCTAAGGGGTCATTTGCATTGATTCCTCGACCACTATCTCTTGCTTCGACGATAGCTAATAAGATCAAACGTTGTTCTACTAAGTCTAAGTTATAACTCGCATTAATTAAGGCATTATCTTTAACTACTAAGTCCCGCATTTTATTTGTCTACATTATTACTTATGAATATAAATCTATAATAATAAATATGTAGATTAATGCAAGGTAAACGTAGTTAAATCTACAAAAAAAATAATGTAGATTATTGGTAGGTAAACGTAGTCATATTGGTAGGTAAACGTAGTCATATTGGTAGGTAAACGTAGTCATATTGGTAGGTAAACGTAGTCATATGAGATCTAGAAGTCTTTATTTACAAAGACTTGAGCATGTCTAAAAGCATTTAAAAGCTTTAAAAATAATTAAAAGCATATTTCATGAAAAATTGCCCTTGGTTTTCGCTTCGCTCAAACTCTATTGAATCTCGCTTTCGCTCGATTCGTCGGGGCAATTTTTAGTTAATGTTTTCGTGACTTTTAGAAAAAGCAAAAGCAACTCGGAATTCGCTGCGCTCATGAACTTTTTTTCTCGCTACGCTCGATTTAAGAATCAAATTTGGAAAGTTCGCACCCATGCGGGATGCTCTGGTATGCAGGTGATTGATGGATAGGGAGCTTGTAATCAGGGAAAGGAAAGGGCAAATTTTCTCAGTTCGCTCGTAGACACTCGCTCTGTTTAGCGACTCATGCCACGAGATTTCATTCTAGGCGCATGTTGCTGTGCTTTGAGTTGTTGTTCTTGTTTGAGTTTCAGCTGTTGTTCTGTTTTGATCTCATTCACACATTTTTTAATGACTTGATAGGTTGAGTATAGAGTCTGGTATTGCTTGGCTTTGGCCGGATGTTGTTGTTGGTACTGCTTCCAGGCATGTTCTTTGAACTTTTCATTTTCCAATAAATCCTTCACACCATGTTTTTTCTGGTGTTCATGCTGACCTTTCAGCTTTTTGTGTTCCTGATAAATCTCGTCACGTTGGGCTTCCCAGGCTTTTTTTCCAAACAGTAAGGGTTTGTTCTGGGTTAATTCGTTGTGTTGATCAACCAGGCTTTGCAATCTGTCATGACTTTGCTTGAGTCGGCTCTTCACGATGTCCTGGGCAAGCTGCTGATTGAACTCGTTTTCATGTTTTTGCATCTTGCCCAAGGTGTTTTCGGACTTTTTAAAAACATCCTGCATAAATTCCAGGTCTAGATTTGCGTCTTTTGCGCTGATTTCGCGATTTAGCACTTTGCCAAGGGTTTCCCTCTGTTTTTCTTCAAATAGGGCTTTTTCGTCAATTGGTGGCGTTTTAGCGCTATTTTTGATTTGGATCTGCTGTTCAGTTTTCAGTGTGCTGAGTTTGATCTCATTTTCAGCAATCAGCAGATCCATATTTTTGCCGTATTGTAGCTGGGCCTGATTTCTCTGTTTGATTTCATCATTGCTTCGGCTGATTTCGGTCTCAATCCCTTTTCGGCGCAGTTCGGTGACTTTCGGCCCTTCGTGCAGGGTGGCTTCCAGGCCATTCTCCTGGTCTTTGTAGCTGCGGTGATCGACTCGGGCGGTGGATCCGGCTAGATCCAGGTGCATATTGCAGATATCGGCAAAGTGTTCGCGCCAGTGTTCGATTTCTCCACTGTGTTTCTGATCCAGTTCCCGGGTTTTATCCGTGAAGCCTTCCGGAGTAAGTTTGCGTGTGCTCATCAGGATATGCGCGTGATAATTGCGTTCATCACTGCCGGATCCGGTATGCGGTGCATGGATACAGGCATCGACGGCCACCTGATGTCTGTCCACGATACTGGCGCATAGTTCTTCGAGCATGGCCAGGCGTTGTTCCTGATTCAGTTCACTTGGAAAAGCGATTTCAAATTCCCGGGCAACTGTCGAGTTTTTTCGGGTTTCCCTTTGTTCAACTTCGTTCCAGAGTTTTTCCCGGTTTTTTAAATGTTTTGGTGCGCCTTCGGGTAAATAAATTTCTTTATATTCCACACCTGTTTTTCGGCTGTAATCATGTTCTCGGCCCTCACGTTCACAATAGATCTTTTCACCTGCCCGATAGGCAATTGCAGCAGTGGCGGAACGCCCTGCTGATCGTGCTACGGTTTTGACTGAAAAGTGGTAAATCGCCATGCCTATTTTTCGCTTTTAAATTTTCACGTAGTGAAATACAACCGTGGATACGGTTGTCGGGGTATTGGGGAGACCCCAATCGGACTTGAAAACGAAGTTTGCATAAGTGCGCTCTTCGAGGAAAACATTACTATACATATAGCACCTTGAATGCATATTCAAGTGCGCTTATGTTAGGGATGGTTTCCCAGGATGATGGTATTGGATTAATGAGCG
>NZ_VPED01000079.1:0-4117 GCF_013417335.1 Acinetobacter sp. YH16031 | reverse complement strand
AAAACAAAGAATGGCAATGAAATAAGCAAAACAATGGCTAAATCATGGATAAAATCTCCAAATGGTTGTTAAATTTGTGTCTATTGGCTGAGCTTACTAACCAACAGACACAATAACCCTAGGCGAGTCCGTATTTTCGTTTCAAGCTTAGGGCAGTTTTTAAATTATGCACCATGCTTGCAAGCAAAGTGCTGGTATGAAATTGCATTAACCCTAAACGACCCGCTTTGCTCATCCCATAATGCAGTTTAAAATGTCCAAAGACCCGCTCAACGGTGTTTCTAGTTTGGCTCTTTTGGGTATTATTGCGTTTTTGCTGTTCGGTTAAGGGTGTATTGCGCCATGCTCTATCATGAATATGATTTTTTATAGGTGGTTCATGCTCGGCAAGGTAGTCATCATGGGCTTGGCTTTTATACGCACTGTCAGCATACACGGCTGATTCATCATCTGTTAACAGCGTGGTAAAACATTGGGAATCATGGACATTGGCAGGGGTAGTTTCAACCTTTTTGACAAAGCTGTCTTCATCACAGTTGAGATGAATTTTAAAGCCGTAGGTGGTTTTTACTTTACCTGTACTGTCTTTTTTACTGACATAGGCGGCTTCGTTATCTTGGGTATTGTCGGTGTGTTTGCCTTTCTTAGGTCGTTTGTTTTTAGCTTCAACGATACTGGCATCGATGATGCTGACACTGCCCGCTTTGATAAAAATGTTTTGTTGGGCTAGTTGCTCATTGATTTGGTTGAACAATGGTTCAATCAGTCTAAGCTCACCTAGGTGTTTGTGGTATCGCCAAATGGTGCTATGGTCGGGTACATCATCCGTTAATGATAGGCCAACAAAGCGACGAAATAGTAAGTCTCGTGCCAGTTGTTTTTCCATGGCTGGATCCGATAGGTTATAGAGTTTTTGTAAGAGTAATACTTTAAACATGATGACAGGGTGAAAGGCAGATTCCCCACGCTCACTGCTATGAACGTGGCGTAAGGTTTGCTCGATAGTTTGCCAGTCAATTAGGTTGTGTAGTTCATCTAATTCTTCGATGGCTTTGTGAGCGTTAATGAGACTGTCTGCTAGGGAGAGTTGCCCTGTTTGTTTCCATGCCATAGTCGTGTTTTTTGCTAGGTGATTGATTTTATTGTATTATACCAATTTAATGAACTTTTGTGTGTTTATTCGTGCAAAGGTTTCTGAAAGTGATTGTTTTATATTTTTTTTTATCCGGTTGGAATATTTTAGGACTGAGAAAAGCTTAAAAAGTAGAGCTTTTGGTGGTTTGTTTAGGGCAGATAAGTCAATGCTTGGTTTGGATGGTGACGTTTTATAGCGTGAGGTTGGGTGGGTATACAGAGCGACTGGCAATGCTGTGTTCTATTTTCTGCGATGATGTCATGCGCTGAAATGGAGTAGAATATGTGACATTTTTGAATTTTTGCTGTTTTCAGTATTTGGTTAGTTCTATGTTGAAGTGGATTATTTTGGCGATTTTTATCGCTTCAGCGTTGTATATTCAACAGCGCGGCAAGGTGCGTCATAGTTTTTATCGTCAGTTTTTTGACCATTCGACCATTCTTGCACCGATTAACTATTTAATGTACTTATTTTCTAAAGTGCCGAATCAACCTTATATCGACACTCAGCATTTTCAAGATTTAAAAGTTTTAGATGACAACTGGGAAATGATTCGTGATGAAGCCAAAGCTTTATATCAACAGGGCGGTATTAAAGCTTCAAGTAGCTACGATGATTTGGGGTTTAATTCATTCTTTAAAACAGGCTGGAAGCGTTTTTATTTAAAATGGTATGACTCCGCGCATCCATCAGCAGCAGAATTATGCCCAAAAACCACAGCATTATTAAAAACTTTACCTAGCATTAAGGCGGCGATGTTTACTGAACTAGCGCCCGACAGTCGTTTAGTGCGCCATCGTGACCCCTATGCAGGTTCATTGCGTTACCACTTGGGGTTGATGACACCCAATGATGACCGTTGTTTTATTGATGTCGATGGTGAGCGTTATTCATGGCGTGATGGTGAAAGTGTGGTGTTTGATGAAACCTATATTCACTATGCTGAAAATGGTACTTCTCAAAACCGTATTATTTTCTTTGCCGATGTTGAGCGTCCGTTAAAATCTCGCTGGATGCAAAAGTTTAATCACTGGTTTGGCAAGAATGTGATGACCGCAGCAAGTTCTCCGAATGAAGCAGGCGATCAGACAGGTGGCTTAAACAAAGTCTTTGGCTATGTCTATCAAGTGCGTTTAAAAGCGAAGGCCTTAAAAGCTAAAAATAGTCGCGTGTACTACTTCTTAAAATGGTTTTTGATGCTCGGGATTTTCTTCTTAATTTTTATTCGCCCTTATGTGTTTTAAAGCATCACAACGCCTTTCGGGGCATTTTTTATGACATTTTTGAGCAATTTCAGCATCGCGGTTTAATTCCCGGCTACTTTTTTGTATAGAATGAGGCAAATAGGGGAATTTTTATGCAAACGTTTCTTATAATTATCCTTATAATTCAACGCTGTAGTTTCTAGTTGATAGCCCGAACATCACTGTTCGGGCTTTTTTTATGATTTTTCACGTTCCACGCCTATTCTTTGATCAATGTTTCACAACTTTGATTAGCTCCATTAAATAATTAAAACCTAGATAATAAGAACCGAGCGAGTGTCTACGAGCGATTGAGCATCATCAAAATTTCACGCTCGCCTTTTCTCTGATTACAAGCTCCCTTTCGATTTTAAACGGTAGGTACAGAGCATCCCGAATGGGTGCGAACTTTGGAGCTTTTGCTTTTCAAAAAGTATGAGCGAAGCGAATACATTACCAATATTTTTGCTTTTAGATTTCACAAACAGGATTAACCAAAAACTGCCCCACGAAGCGAGGAACGAGCTTCAATAGAGTACGAGCTTTAGCGAGTACATAGGGCAGTTTTAAGCACTCCCCTCTCGAAAGGCTTTTAATTATTTTTAAAGCTTTTAATGCTTTTAGACAGGTTGAAACCCTTGTGTAGTAAGTGTTACAGACTATATAAACGGACATTTGCTCTTGTATAAACGGACATTTGCTCTTGTATAAACGGACATTTGCTCTTGTATAAACGGACATTTGCTCTTAATTAAAAGACATTATAAATATTGACCTTAAAAAGATATTAGATTACATTGTCCTTTAATTAGATAATAATAAGTTCTTCTTATGAAAAATAGTTTAGTCGTGAAAGATAATGCTCTAATAAATGCCAGTTACAACCTAGAGCTAACGGAACAACGTTTGATCATGCTAGCTATCATTAATGCTAGAGAATCGGGACAAGGAATCACTGCGGATAGTAAACTGGAAATACATGCTAGTGACTACGCCAAGCTATTCAATGTATCTGCCGATGCGTCATATAAAGCTTTGAGAGAAGCTGTAAATAATCTGTTTAATCGTCAATTTAGTTATACAGCCGAATATAAAAAAACAGGCAAAGTCGGCATTGTTCGATCTCGCTGGGTAAGCCGTATATTTTATGTAGATGACCTAGCATTGTTAGAAATTACTTTTGCTCCTGATGTAGTGCCTTTAATCACACGATTGGAAGAACACTTTACAAAATATGAAGCTAAACAAGTTGCTCACCTAACCAGTAAATACGCCACTAGGCTTTATGAATTGCTGATTGCTTGGCGTGAAGTTGGAAAAGTTCCACAACTAGAACTTAGTGAGTTTAGAAACAGATTAGGTCTTGTTGATAGTGAATACACCGCCATGAGTGACTTTAAAAAGCGTGTGCTTGAACCATCAATTAAACAAATTAATGAGCATACTGATATTACTGTAACGTATGAACAGCATAAAAAAGGACGGATCATTTCAGGTTTTTCTTTCAAATTTAAGCAAAAACAACAGCCAAAAGTTGAAGCAAAAAGAGATCCAAACACGCCTGATTTTTTTATAAAAATGACCGATGCACAACGCCATTTATTTGCGAATAAAATGTCAGAAATGCCTGAAATGGGGAAATATTCACAAGGTACAGAAAGCTACCAACAATTTGCTATTCGTATCGCTGATATGCTTTTAGAGCCTGAAAAATTCAGAGAGCTTTATCCAATTTTAG
>NZ_VPED01000078.1:0-4131 GCF_013417335.1 Acinetobacter sp. YH16031 | reverse complement strand
AAAATGTCAGAAATGCCTGAAATGGGGAAATATTCACAAGGTACAGAAAGCTACCAACAATTTGCTATTCGTATCGCTGATATGCTTTTAGAGCCTGAAAAATTCAGAGAGCTTTATCCAATTTTAGAAAAATCAGGATTTCAGCCATGATTAAATTAAATAACCTATCAACCGATCTAAAGCATGTGACCGTTGAATACCTCGACATCGTAAATTATGAAATTGCGAGGGAAAATATATGCGGTTATATCTTCCTATTATCCCGACTATCCAAAAATGCCAAACCCACCGAAAAAATGCAGATGGAAAGCAAAATACAGAACTTAATTTACTATCGGGATAATTTACAAATCGAGGACAAGGACAATATTCAAAAGGTTTTAAATACGCTCATTCCAGAGTATAAAGCCGAACAAAAAAACCAAACAGCTAAGAAAAATTAGGCTTCAATATCGGGCAAATCAAAAAGCTGTCGATCTCTATTTTCTGTTAAATATTCGTTGAGTTCAGCGAGTATTTTTTCTTTATTGGCTTCATTTGCCTGCATTTTCTTAATCAAGTAAGAACCGAGCAAAATTTTACGCCTAGTATCATCCTTGCGCTCCTGTTCTTTCTTTTTGGTACGTTCTCTTGCTTCAATAGCCTGTTTCTGTGCTTTTAACTGTTTCAGCTTCTCTAACTGGGCTTCAATTTTCTTTTCGATATTTTCAGCAGATTTAGTCATAACGATTAATTTCGGAATATAGAAAACCACTCAAGCATAAGACCCTATGAATTGAAATTCAAGCGGGTAATATGCTATCGTGTTTTTCATGAAATGCGCACTTACGACTTGAATTTCATTCAAGTCAAAAGATGCGTAAGGGGGACACCCCTTAACCCCAAAAGCAAAAGCAAGAGCGGTAAAGCAAATGAAGAAATACAATATTGATGAACAGCATATTTTTATATGCTCAAACTGTGGGAATGAATTTTTATACAAATTACCTAAAATTCTTATAGAGCAAATGAATGGAGTATCCATTCAAACTATTAGAAAAGAATGCCCGAAATGTAATCAATACGTGGATGCCACAAGGAAAATTTAATGGCGATTTACCACTGTACAACCAAAACCGTTAACCGCAGTTCGGGAAGAACTGCCGTTGCATCTATGGCTTATCGTGCAGGGGAAAAACTCAAAGATGAACGAACAGGACTAACCCACGATTTTACGAGAAAGGATGGTGTCGCCCATAGCGAAATTGTGTCTAACCTTGATATAGAAATAGACCGTAGCGAATTGTGGAACTTGGCGGAACAGTCCGAAAACCGCAAAGATGCTCGAACCGCTAGAGAATGGGTGATTGCCTTACCTGATGAACTGGATGCAGATCAACGTAAGGACTTGGCAAAAGAGTTTGCCCAATCACTTGTTGATCGCTATGGCGTGATCGCAGATTTAGCCATTCACGAACCCAGCAAAAGCGGAAATGATAAAAACCATCACGCCCATATCATGCTGACCACCCGAAAAGCTGAATTAGACCCTGACAATAAACTCACTTTGACGACAAAAACCGATATTGAGTTAAGTAATGCCAAACGCAAAAGCCTAAATATGGGAACAACCCAAGACGACATCAAACAGATTCGGGAAACATGGGCGGATTTAGCCAATCACGCACTGGAGCGAGCAGGCTACCGAGAAAAAATAGACCACCGCAGCTATGCCGATCAGAACAATGGACTACAAGCCACCATTCATGAGGGGACTTCGGTCACTCAACTTCGTAGACAAGGTATAGACACCGAAATCAGCCGTTATAACGACCATGTGAAGCAACACAACGCCCAACACCTCAAACAACAGCAACAGCGCACAGACAGCGTTTTACAGCACGGTTTAAACCGTGCCGAGCAAGGCTTCGAGCAATGGCAGAAAAACCAAGAAGCTAAACGCCTAGAACAAGAACGCCAAGCCGAAATACAACGACAGCAAAAACTAGAGCAACAGCAAGCCGAGCGAGCCAACCGTAAAGCATCACAAGACTTAGATCAGGGCGGAATGTACCGATGAGCAACCAAAACGACCTAGATGACCAGCTCTATATTTTACTGGCATCTATGAAAGAGTATCGAGAAGCCATAGCAGACGATAACAAGCGATTAGAAGCGTTTTACAAGGAAGTGGCTAGCGGAGTACTCAATAAGACCGAAAAACACCTAAAAAACGCCAATCAGAAGCAAATAGACGCACTCAACAACAGTATTCGGGAATTAAACAATGCAACCAATCAACTTGACTGGCGATTCATGGCAATCTACGCCAGTGCTTTTGTTAGCTTGCTGATCGTTTTCTTTTTAGCATTATTTTTATATGTGCCGAGCATGGACGAAATCAAACAGCGTAGAGCAGACGTTGCATGGCTAGAACAAAAATACAGCCTAGATATTAAAAATTGCAATGGGAAGTCTTGCGTTCGCATCATGAAAAATGACTGTCACGGAGCGAATAAGGATTATTGTGTGATTGACCCAAAATAATGATTAGACAGTACTTTGCTCGGCTCTTGCCATCACCGAATCAATGACAGCAGTCGCAAAGTTGCCCGACTTTGAAACATGGCTAAAGCCATCTTTCAAAGCATCGAGCGATAGTCATCCAAAAATTTCGGAATGGCTATCCAACTGATGCAGTTCTAAAATATCGTCACCAACAAGCCTATAGATCAAGACTAAATCAGGCTTCACATGACAATCACGACAATTTTTAAACTCTGCACCACCTTTCAAGGGATGATCTAAATACTTTTCAGGCAAAGGATTATTTGCGACTAAACAATCTAATACTTCTGCCCATTCAGCCGTAACCAGTTCTAAATAACGTCTTTTAATATCACGTTTAAAAGAACTGGTTACGATAATCTTACGTTTAGCCATGTGCTTCTTCCGACATAGCTTTAATCGCTTCTTCTACCGTTTCGTACTCGGTGTACTCGCCATTTTCAATCTCTTTTAAAGATTGAAGTAACTTGGCTGCTGCTTTAGGAGTTAAAGCAGGTTCTCGTGCATAGTCAAAAGATAAAGGAATCGCTTTAGTTTTAACGATTTGATTCAAGAACAGTTTGAATGCTTGAGGCATAGTCAAACCATAGTCTTCCAAAATTGGGGTGACTTGTTCTTTTAACTCTGCTTCTAAGCGCATATTGAAATTGACTGCGGACATGATTTCCTCACTCAAAAAACATTAAAGTAAAGATAATATAAGGCATATTCTTTACTTTTTCATTACTTTTGATGTAATAAATGGTTTCTAACAAATGAATTTCGTATAACCACCATTATGTTAAATGTATAACTTTATAAAGTGTTAATTTTAAAGTCTTCCAATGTTTTGCCTTTTTCTTCTAATAAATTATGAACAAACTCAGGCTCTAATTTCAGCATCAGTTCAATAGCATCATGGATTTTCCAAAATTGTAATTCAGGATGATCTATTATTTGGATTAAATGGTTTTTAATTAAAGGAATATATTCATCGTATTTTTCATCATCAATTAACCAAAATAAGCGACTAATATCAAATGGTTCTGTATTAGATATTTCTATAATCTTTTGTATAGGATGAAATATTTTTATTCTAGCCTGTTCACCAAATCCTAGATCAGCTTGGAATGCCCAATAACGAACAAAAGCTCTAAGTACATGCTGAAGTGTATCATCATAACCATGTAAACGATGATCTATATAACCAACTAATTTATTTTCATTTAATAAATTTACTAATGCATCAAAACCAGAGGATTGTCCCCAATTAGTCAGAAGTTTTGCTGCCTCAAATACAATATTTTCATCAGAAGAATTTAATAAATTTATGACTTGTTCTATACGATCTTCAGGAATATCTTCTGGATCTAAATCTGTTGCATCACATGCGTAATCTGCATGAGTAGGAACGTCATGCAGTAATACAGAAATTTCTTTATTCATTAAGCCACTCATTAATAATTATCTTAAGATTTTCTAAAATTAACATAATACACCTTATACGAAATGCGTTATAATTATCTATAGAAATCAATGCTGTAGTTTCTAGTTTATAGCCCGAACATCCCTGTTCGGGCTTTTTTTATGATTTTTCACGTTCCA
>NZ_VPED01000077.1:0-4198 GCF_013417335.1 Acinetobacter sp. YH16031 | reverse complement strand
ATGTTCCCTTTTACTATTTTTCTTTTGAGTATTTTATTAATCTAATTCTTTTACGCACTCAATAAGTATTACCACTATACCAACTCTTAGAAAGAGCTTTGAATTCCCTATTTAACATAATGGCAGTTATACGAAGTACATTTGTATATTAATATAAATATCAAAAACTTAAAATTTTAGTCATGACTAAGAAACCACCATAAATTGGCTTTTGTAATAAGTTGGTGAGTTTTTAAGCAAATCTGTAACATTTTGCCAAGAAAATCGATTAATAAATGATCAATTTGGCAATCAGTGCCCATTTCATGCGGATCCAGGTTGTGAAACTATCCCCAATTGCTGTGGATAAAATTTAGGCTATTTTGTACGCTCTGGCGTACATAAATCTCGGCCCTTTGCGGCTACCTGGGACAGTGGAATTTTCCTATGATGAACTCATCGGGAACAGGAAGCTCCATACAAGAATAACAATAGATAAGCACAAGGACTGTAAGGTACGACAGGAGTTATACCGAGCGAACCAATACGAAAAACCCCGGCAGGATGCCGGGGTTTTTTATTGCCTATCATTTCTCATTTGCAAAACAAGCATAATGCTCCTAAAATATAGACTATAATCTATATTTTGGTTGTGGTATGTGGACAGTCATTACGACAGATCTATTTAATCAGTGGCTTGAACAGCAAGATGAATCGACACAAGAGAAGGTCCTAGCTGCCCTGGTTGTTCTACAGCAGCAGGGACCGAGTTTAGGCCGTCCTTTAGTAGATACTGTGTATGAGTCTAAATTTACCAATATGAAAGAACTGCGTGTTCAACATCGCGGTAGACCCTTAAGAGCTTTCTTCGCATTTGATCCCTTACGACAGGCTATTGTTCTATGTATTGCTGATAAAGGCGGTAAAAAGCGTTTTTATAAAGACATGCTGGATATTGCAGATGAACAATACCAACTTCATCTCACCACCCTAGGAGATAAATCTAATGGCTAAGACTCTGCAAGAATTGTTAGCTAGCCGCTCTCCAGAGAGCCAAGCCCGTATTCAAAAAATGGCAGATGAATTACTGCTAGAAAATCAGCTTCATCTTATTCGTGAAGAACTCGAAATTTCTCAAAAAGAGCTTGCTGAAACTTTGGGAATAAAACAGCCATCGCTTTCAGCAATAGAAAATCGTGGCAATGATCTTAAGATTTCAACCATGAAAAAGTATGTTGAGGCAATGGGTGGGAAGCTCCGTATTGATGTAGAGCTTCCAACAGGAAAACATATAGGATTCAATGTTTAACAATAAAAATGGGAGCTATAGGCTCCCATTTTTAGATTCGTATAACGTGTATTATGTTAATTTTAGAAAATATTAAGGATGGGAATAGAGAATGGTAGAAACAGACCAAAAATTAGCACAGAACGGATGTTGTTATGCTTAATCCTGATCGGTTAAAAATACAAATTTAAAATCAATAAAAGGTGACAACTACCTTGATACTTACCGAACAGCATGCTTTATCAATTTTTATTGACTTAGTTAAAAAAACCCACTTTACAGTGTAATGCCAGTCAGTTAAGCAAATTTTAGTAAAATGTAGTAAAAATGAGTGTATGTAAATACGCTCATTTTTTTATGTCTTTATCTGAACATTTAGAATCCACTCTTGAACATGCTCTCCCATCACTCAACCATTTTTGTGAACTTATTGATTTAAATTGGATTGAAACAAGCCTGCATCAAACAGGTAAGGCATCGATCAGAAGGAGAAAATTACCTGCTGAGCACGTGGTTTGGCTTGTTCTTGGGCTTGCCTTGTTTCGCAATCAACCCATCAGCTATGTGGTAGAACAATTAAAACTCGTGTTTGGTACAACAGATTATTGTGTTCCTAGTGCAGCTGTCCAAGCTCGACAACGTTTAGGTCGAGAACCCTTAGCTGCCTTATTCTCCTTAATCAGCCAAGCATGGTTTGATGAATCACAACAACAATATTCAAGCTTTCAAGGTCTTAGTGTATGTGCTGTTGACGGGGTGGTTTGGTCTATGCCGCTGACCGAAGAGAACTTTAATCATTTTGGCTCATCTAAAGGTAAAACTGCTGTAGCACCTTACCCACAAGTTAGAGCCACGTGTCTAGTGAATACCAATACTCATGAAATCATAGATGCCCAAATAGGCAGTATGGATCAAGGTGAACTCACATTAGCAAATCAATTATCTCCTCCAGCACAAAGTATTACTTTGTTTGATCGAGCTTATTTCTCTGCTGATTTTTTAATAGGCTGGCAAACACGTGGAGAATCAAGCCATTGGCTTATGCGAGCTAAAGATAATTTACGTTATGACATAATTAAACGGAATTCCCCACATGATTTTCATATCAGGATGCCAATATCAGCAAGAGCCAAAAAACTTAATCCAGCATTAGGAGATTACTGGGAAGCACGTTTAATTGAAGTTGAGCAGGCAGGAAAAATCCGCCGTTATATCACTTCATTATTAGATTCAAAGACATATCCAGCTCGAACTTTAGCAAAGTTATATGCTCAACGTTGGGAGATAGAGATGTGTTACCGAGAAATTAAAAGCAATTTACAGGAAGGTAAGCACTTAAGGAGCAAACAGCCAGACTTAATTTATCAAGAATTATGGGGTGTCTTGATTGCTTATAACGTGCTGAGAAGACAAATGAAATATATGGCTCAACGTGCCAAAGTAAGCCCGTTGAGGATCAGTTTTCATATTGCATCTATTGCCCTTCTTAATTTACTCAGATTCGACTCTTTGGCTTCTGCAGGTAATCTACCCAAACATCTGGAAAGTTTAATGGAGAAATCTAATCGGTATGTTATACCTGAGAGAAGAGTGAGGAGTTATCCAAGGGTTGTAAAAGGAAAACCTCAAAAATACCCAAGAAAAAGCCAGTCAATCTCTTAACTGACTGGCATTACACTTTACAGTGGGTTTTTACTACATTAACTCATCAAGGTGATGCTCTAAGAATCTAAGCATATGTTTTAATTTTATTGAATTGTTACAGTGACAGGTTTTGCATAAATCGTATAGGTGTAATTTGGTGCCATCGTATATTGATAGCTTGGCATGACATAAGCTGTACCTTTTTCAGTAAATGTCAGCCCTTGGCCATTTTGCGTATATTTAGCCGAATTTGGCAAAACCAGCATATTTTTAACAAGATAATTCGATTTCGTTCCAATTTGAGTTTGGATTTCTGCATTGATTTCTACAGGCTTGCCTGCAGTGGCTATGAGCTGACTTGCTGTATTCAATTTTACCGCCAGATTTGAAGATTCATGCGCATAATCAGTCGTTAGACCATGTGTGCCTTGTACATACATGCGGTAGAAGTCATCTTTATTTAAGCGGAAAGTCCATGGCCAGAAAGTCACGCCGCGCTGGCTCGCCATCATCATCAGCTCTTTATTTAAACCAGAAAAAGAAGGATTAAAAGTAGAAGAGTATTTTTGTGCAGCATCTAAAATGCGGCGCGTGTTGACAATATTGCTTTGAGCTGTTGGCGTACTGGTCAAGTATCCAGTGGATACACCAGGAATTTCATTCTTCATATGTAGAATTTGATCGCCAACGAAACTGATGACAATCGCTTGATCATAGGCATTATGCTTATCTAGCAATTCCTTAATTTTTGGTACAATTTCAGGTTTTGAACTCTTTATTTCAATGAAGTTTGTCACATTTGGATATTGTTTTACAGCCGCAAGAATTTCATCCATTGTCGGTACTTTACGTCCATTTGGAATGGTGCGTAAGTTTTGAATTTCTGCGAGCGTCAAATCTTCAATTTTGGCATTTACACCTGTAGTGCGTGTTGTGGTTGAATCATGCATGACCACAACATGATTATCTTTAGAAAGATATACATCGTACTCAACCGCATCTGCGCCAACTTGAATCGCTTTTAATGTGCCTTCTAAAGTGTTTTCATCCTCAAGTGCAGGAATACCGCGATGGCCTGTAATCAGCGGTTTGCGCAGCAGCGTGTTCGGCGCCATTAATTTCATAATAGAAAGAACGCTGTCGGGCTGCTCGGTGTAAATACCGTTTACACCTGTGCTTAAGAACTCTGCTGCTGTTAATGGGCTGCTGCTGTCTAGGTTTGCCCACGGTGTAATCAGCAGACGCTGTAAATGTGAAACCACTTCTGTTTGTACCAGATGCTTAGGC
>NZ_VPED01000076.1:0-4252 GCF_013417335.1 Acinetobacter sp. YH16031 | reverse complement strand
TCCCTGAACATATTGAGCCAGAACCAGAAAAAAGGGGCTTCTGGAGCCGTTTTTTCAAGCCCTATGGATGATAGGACTATTTAATCAGACTAATCAAAACCGTGGAACATTGTTTATTTATTGATCGTGGAACATGAAAAATCACTAAAACAGCCTGAGCGTGACTGCTTATGCTGTTTTTACATCCATAAGACATTGTTTTAAAATGGTTTTTACAAAACGTTTCGTATAACGCGTATTATGTTAATTTTAGAGAAATTCAATAATGCAAAAATATAAATCAAAAATAGATTGGTGGGTGATTATAGTTTTGACAGGAAGTTCTTTACTGCTTTTAACCTTAGTCTATAGTCATTTTGATAGCCAAAATTTACATGCAAATATAATTTTTTCCGTCCTTTTAAGTTCTTTAGCTCTAGTGGTTTGGTTACCCATTCCAACAACATACTATGTTGTAGACGGTGAGATATTAAAGATACACAGTATCTTCTTAAAGTGGGAAATTCCATTGAATAGCATTGAAAAGATCGAGGAAACATCAGACTCTTTATCAGCTCCAGCTTTATCTTTAGATAGAATAAGAATTGAATATAAAAAAGATGGTATTCATGAATCAATCATGGTTTCGCCAAGAAATAAAACTGAATTTATAAAACAAATATCTTGATTTATCCCGCATTTAACATAATGGTTGTTATACGAAATTCTGTTATAAGCCCCATACATTCAAGTTTATTTCTTGCATGAATGTATCCTATAGGATACATTAATCTTATGTACTCAATATATACCACTGAAGTCTTTGATGACTGGTTTACTAAGTTAAAAGACCAGCAGGCAAAAAGACGTATACAAGTCCGAATTGATCGGGTTGAAGATGGAAACTTTGGAGATACTGAACCAGTCGGTGAAGGTGTCTCTGAATTACGTTTCTTCTTTGGACCTGGCTACAGGATCTATTACTGTAAGCAAGGGCAAAGGGTCGTTATTCTTTTAGCAGGCGGAGACAAGTCTACGCAAAGTAAAGATATAAAACTTGCCCTACAACTAGCACAAGATTTAGAGGAGGAGCTGTAAATGGCTATCAAACTTCGTAAATGGGACAGTGCTGAACATCTTAAAACAGAAGAAGATATGCAAGCTTACCTACAAGCCTGTATAGATGAATCTAATGGTGATGCGGCATTCATTGCAAAAGCTTTAGGTAATATTGCTAAAGCTAAAGGAATGGCTCAATTATCAAGAGACACAGGTTTAGGCCGAGAAAGTCTTTATAAAGCACTTTCTGGCGATGTAAATCCAAGCTTTGATACTGTTATTAAAGTGGTAAAAGCGCTGAATTTACGCTTAGCAATTTAAAAAAAACTAGTAAAAAAGGGAGCTTAAAGCTCCCTTTTTCAACTTCATATAACGTGTATTATGTTAATTTTAGGAAATCTTAGTCTTTAGCTAACATAATCTTCAGTTGATATTACTTGAGCATATGCAAATTCAAAAGCGGCCATTAATGTTGCATGGACATGACCAGCAGGTACTTTAACGCCATTAAATTCCAAGTCTAGTGTTGCACAAGCATCATGTATCACTTTTACCTTATAACCAAAATCAGAAGCAGCACGAACAGCAGCATCAACACACATATGCGTCATAGCACCAATCACGACTAACTCAGTCACTTGATTGCTATCTAAAATTTCTTTGAGATTCGTATTTAAGAACGCATTGATGTGATTTTTAATGATTACAGCTTCATCTTCTTGCGGCTTAACTGTGTCCTGAAATTCAATACCATTTGAGCTAGGTTCAAATATAGGAGATTCAGCATCAGCAATATGTTGCACATGAATCACTTGAGTACCCAGTTGATGGGCTTTCGCAATTACTTTCACTGCATTAGCAGCAGCTTGTTCAATATTTACCAATGGTAATTTACCTGTAGGTAGATATTCATTTTGTAAGTCGATAACTAATAAAGCTGATTTTGACATACCTATTCCTTTACTTAACTAATATTTGTTTTGTTCTACTTATGTTTTAAAGAAGTGGAATGCTTCCACTTCTTTAAGTCACTTTAGAAAGAAAGCGTTTCACCATCGATAGGAATTAAAACCTTATCTTGGATTCCTTTGTCCTTTACGTAATCTGCAAGCTCAGCACGTGTTACCGACATGTGGTTAATTGCATCCATGTGAACAGCAACCACTTTAGCATTTGGTGCTTTCTGAGTTGCATGATAAGTATCTTCTTTGCCCATAATAATGGATTCTTTAAAGCCATCAACCAAGGCGTTACCTGTATTCAAGACAATCACATCAGGTTTAAATGTTTGAATCGCTTGATCAACTTCAGAACGCCAGATGGTATCTCCTGCTACATAAACAGTTTCATGACCAGCAGCTTCAAATACCACCCCCATTGCTTCGCCTAATCCAGCTTTAAGCTTAGGAATACGGTACATGGCATCAGTACCGTGTTGACCACCAGTTTTAGTGAGCTTAATCCCTTCAAAGGTCGCTTGAGTTAATACACGAACATCTTTGAAGCCTTGTGACTGAATGATTTTCTGGTCTTCTTTATTCTGTACAAACAACGGCATGTTTTTCGGAATAGTCGCTTGTGCTGCATCATCCCAATGATCTAAATGGGTATGGGTCACGATTACCGCATCTACACCTTCTAAAATCGTTTCGGGCTTGATAGGCAAATCGACTAATGGGTTCCGTAAATAGCTACGATGAGTATCGGGGAAACCTTCATAGAACCCTTTTTTAGCAAACATTGGGTCAATTAAAAAGGTTGTATCAGCATAGGTTACTTTAATCGTTGCATTGCGAATTTCTTGTATATGCGTAACTTTAGAAGTATCTCGCTGAACCACCTTATCATTCGCATATAAATGGACTGAAGCCATTGCCAGAGAGAGTGCAATAACAGAGCTACTTAAAATTTTATTCATGTTCCAGATCCAATCATTTAGTCATACTCGAATCATGATAGGAAAAATTAAGCAATAAAATTGTCCTTAAGGACAATCATCGAAACTATTGGGACAACATGCTATATTTATTATTTTAGAGAGGTAGATTGAATGGCTATACCAGTGATTGGATTATTCGTTTATCCCAATATAAATCCATTTCACTTCTCTATCCCCCATATCATTTTTAATATCAAGATTAAAGATAAACGCTTATTTGATCTGAAAATTTTTTCTATAGATGGCCAACCCGTAAAAACAGAACAGTCTATGATGATTATCCCTGATGGTGGGATTGAACTCATTAAAGAGTCGGATCTTATTATTATTCCTGGATGGGATGATTTTAATCATGAGCCTGAACAAGTACTTATCGATGCCCTAAATTGTGCATATCAGACTGGAATTAGAATTGTAGGGTTATGCTATGGAACTTATGCATTGGCATATGCTGGTTTACTTGATCATAAAAAAGCAGCTACGCACTGGATGGCTGAACAAGATTTTAGTGAGCGATTTCCACAGGTTCAGCTTGATCATGATGCCCTGTATGTAGAAGACCAAAGGATCGTAACCTCTGCAGGAACAGGCGCAGCGTTAGACTGCTGCTTGTACTTGGTACGTGAAATCTATAGTGCACAAATTGCAAATAAAGTTTCTAGAGTAATGGTAATTCCGCCTCACCGTGAAGGTGGGCAAGCTCAGTTTATTGAACAGCCAGTAGCAGAGTCGAGCCAAGATGCACAAATTAACCTATTACTTGATTTTTTAAGAAAGAATTTAGCTTTACAACATAATATTGAAAGCTTAGCTGAACGGACACATATGACACGTAGGACGTTCACACGGCATTTTAAGAAAGCGACAGGTATGACCTTAGTCGATTGGCTGAATACTGAAAGAATCAGATTAAGTTGTGAACTCTTAGAAACGACAAACTTGTCTATCGAAAAGATAACCGAGCTTTCAGGTTTTAATAATACCGTGTCATTTAGAAAGAATTTCCGTGAAAAATATGGCACCAGCCCTCAGGCATGGAGAAAAGCTTTTGGGATCATTAATGAGAATAATCCGCCCCATTTAACATAATGGCTGTTATAAGAAATGAAAAAAACCTAGACCGAAGTCTAGGCTTTAAATTTTAAAAACACATAAAAATTAAGGCTATAGTCTCAATTTTTCAACTTCGTATAACGTGTATTATGTTAATTTCAGGAAAACTTAAAAAATGAAGAAATTACAAATCATCTTTTCAGTAATTTTAGTCATAGTAAT
>NZ_VPED01000075.1:0-4272 GCF_013417335.1 Acinetobacter sp. YH16031 | reverse complement strand
TAACTTCAAGACTAACTCCTCTAAATCAGTTACCAGTGGCTGCTGCCAGTGGCGCTTTGTCGTGTCTTTCCGGCTTGGACTCAAGTCGATAGTTACCGGAGAAGACGCAGCGGTCGGACTGAACGGGGGGTTCGTGCATACAGTCCAGCTTGGAGCGAACTGCCTACCCGGAACTGAGTGTCAGGCGTGGAATGAGATAAACGCGGCCATAACAGCGGAATGACACCGGTAAACCGAAAGGCAGGAACAGGAGAGCGCACGAGGGAGCCACCAGGGGGAAACGCCTGGTATCTTTAAGTCCTGTCGGGTTTCGCCACCACTGATTTGAGCGTCAGATTCTGTGATGCTTGTCAGGGGGGCGGAGCCTATGGAAAACCGGCAACGCCGCGGCCTTTTCTTTTGCCTCTCGATCCTCTCTCATTGCCTGTGCCTTAATGTCTCCGTTCCCTCCGCTCGCCGCAGCCGAACGACCGAGCGTAGCGAGTCAGTGAGCGAGGAAGCGGAATATCCCCGGACTTATCTTCGGCACCGTACGCGCCAGTGCTGCATTTTTTAATACGATGCAGGATAGGGCTAACGCCGCAAAGTGACGTCACCTGACGTTCCTGGATTACAAAGGTTAAAGCAGCGGACAGGAAATGTTTTGTGCCCACAGCTATGCTGGCTTATTCACAAAACAGCGGGACAAGATGTGTTTTTGGAGTACCGCCGGCCCGCTAAAGACTCCTGGTTAGCTCCCGCATGTTTGCTATCTTTTTGCTACCATTTTGCTACTTTTTTGCTATCTCCAGAGTCTTCTGGTCTTTCGGTTGCTATCCTTTTGCTACTTTTTTGCTATCAAAATGCTACCTCTCCCTTCTTGCAATAAATGACCAAGGCACGTTAGCGATGTATACATCGCCGCGCCGCAAGGGTGCCCCTTCCGAATCCCGTTCATCACTGCGTGCTGATTCATCCACGTTAAATCCGACCCCCTTAGCAATAAATCCAGCCATGCCTGACGGCCTGGCCAACGCCTCACGGCCGCACAGTAAACTGCACACCCGTGAGGCGTTATTCGTGAGGTTCAGTGGTGCTTTTGGGCGTCCAGCCGGATTTTAGCCGCTAAAATCCCGGCCATGCATGTGTGTGCATAGCCATGCAGACGCGCCAGAATCATCAGGCGCGTTTTTTCACGATATAGGCACAGGGAAGTGTCGGAAACAGGCAGGAAGACCCAGAAACGCCCTGAGAGCCTCTCAGGCGGTGCACGCAACGGATGTTATGGTAAATCTGCCTCACAGACTGGTACAAAAAAAGCCCCGCAGGGCTTTTTTGCTATGAGTTAGCCATATTTTCTTGCGAATTTTTCATCGGAATCGCATAGATAAATAATAAACTCAATAAACGCGATGATCGCGGGTATGAATGTCCAGCAAAAAATTAGATACAGGAATCCCTGTCCTATTTTACCTAAGTAAAATTTATGTACGCCAAATCCACCAAGGAAGAATGCTAAGAAAGATGATGGCGGTGGAGGTCAATTTTGAGCAGGGTGCGATTGGCCCGATGCACAATCACCCGCATGAACAGCTTACCTATGTGCTCTCCGGGGAGTTCGAGTTTACGATAGGTGAAGAAAAGCAGATCGTGACGGCGGGCGATACGCTCTATAAAGCGCCGCACGTGATGCACGGCTGCATTTGCCTGAAGCCCGGCACCCTTCTGGATACCTTTACGCCGGTGCGCGACGATTTCCTGAAATAAAAAAAGGCGCTGAATCAGCGCCTTTTTAATATCGTCGTTACTCTGTTGCTGGCGTTACGGCCGTTATCGGCTCTGGCAACGGATTACGCGAGAGCATTGCCTCACGCAGCAGCACGCTGCCGCAGGCAAACAGGCCGCCCAGAATCCCTGCCAGCAGCACAATCAGGGCTTTGCCCGGACCGTCTTTTTTCACCGGCAGTGACGGTGAAAGCTGATACCTGAAGGGTTCAAGCTTCACGTCTTCCACGGACAGTTTTTGCAACTGAGTCAGATAGTATTCACGGTTCTGGAAATCCGCATTCAGCTCGGCCACGTCCTTCAGATTCTTTTCAATCTGCAGCTTTTGCGCAATACCGTCAGCACCCAGCGCCACGGAGTAGTCAGGATCGTCTTTTACCGCCTGTCCGTTGCTGTAAACCGGCTTCTTAATGCCTGCCGCGTTCGCCACTTCCAGCGAATAGTTGAGGCGCTGCAGGTTGGTGTTGTGGATATTGGTCAGACGCACGCGATCCAGCTCCAGCTGCTGCTGAACGACTTTCGTTTTCAGCGTGATCTGGTTACGGATATTTTCCATCGTCTCCTGCTCAACAATGCGGGAGATATAGTTGATGTAACCTTCCAGAACCGTCTGCGCGTCTCCCGCCGTCGGGGCGGTAAAGCTCAGCGTCCATGAGGTATACGGCGCTTTGTCTGCGTCTTTAACCTGCGTGTTATCTGTCGCTTTCATTTTCTCAGCAATATTCACCACCGCGCGATGCAGCTCCAGCGGGTCTACCTCGGTGCCTTCCAGCTGAGACATCACGTACGGGGAGGTTTTCATGTACTCTTCGAGCAGCGACTGCGACTGAAACTTTTTGATGAACAGGTTAAACACGTCTCCACGGCTCACCTTCGCGTCGACGTCCAGCACCTGCAGCGTCACCATCATCTGGCGCAGCGTGTTCCACTGCGTCTGCTCGGCCGGCGTGATCACGGCTTTACTGGTCCATTTTTGCGGGATTAAAAACGCAATGGCCAACCCTACTACGGCGAACGCCAGGACGATCGTCACAATACGTTTTTTGGCTGCCAGAAGTACGTCTAACAACCCCAGGAGATCTATCTCTTTGGTGCTTACCGCCGGAGTGGCATAACGGGGAAAATCGAGGTCCGTGTTTTTCTTGAAATCCATCGCTGACATAACCGTTCTTCTTTTTGGAGCGCAGTAAATTTCTGCCTGATTGGTTGCAGTGGTCGGATGATACAAGAAAGTAAGAATAATCTGAACGCCAGATTGATCTATCTGTAGACCGACTATCAGATTTAGGGAAGGTGCGAACAAGTCCCTGATATGAGATCATGTTTGTCATCTGGAGCCATGGAACAGGGTTCATCATGAGTCATCAACTTACCTTCGCCGACAGTGAATTCAGCAGTAAGCGCCGTCAGACCAGAAAAGAGATTTTCTTGTCCCGCATGGAGCAGATTCTGCCATGGCAAAACATGGTGGAAGTCATCGAGCCGTTTTACCCCAAGGCTGGTAATGGCCGGCGACCTTATCCGCTGGAAACCATGCTACGCATTCACTGCATGCAGCATTGGTACAACCTGAGCGATGGCGCGATCGAAGATGCTCTGTACGAAATCGCCTCCATGCGTCTGTTTGCCCGGTTACATGAAAGCCAGCATCCGGGCCAAGGTGGAGCACCCATTTCGCATCATCAAGCGACAGTTCGGCTTCGTGAAAGCCAGATACAAGGGGTTGCTGAAAAACGATAACCAACTGGCGATGTTATTCACGCTGGCCAACCTGTTTCGGGCGGACCAAATGATACGTCAGTGGGAGAGATCTCACTAAAAACTGGGAATAACGCCTTAAATGGCGAAGAAACGGTCTAAATAGGCTGATTCAAGGCATTTACGGGAGAAAAAAATCGGCTCAAACATGAAGAAATGAAATGACTGAGTCAACCGAGAAGAATTTCCCCGCTTATTCGCACCTTCCCTAATAGCGCGGCTGCGATTCTACTTTTTTCACCTGAACCTGAAGAGGCGTTTGTGGCTCCGCAGTGTGGGCATGACTTTGCTGTTTCGTGTATTTCCTTGCCGCATCCTCGGCAGTAAACCATTGAACTCATTTTTTATCCTCGAGCTTATTTTTAGTTGGGATGCATAATATCCGATGTTTTATAACGATATGCATCCTATATGCTCGGGTGGGATAGATTTCCATTATGGTGAAGGATCTTCTTGAGATCCTTTCTGTAGCGTCGTAATCTCTTGCTCAGTAAACGAAAAAACCGCCCAGCAAGGCGGTTTTTCGAAGGTTCTCAGAGCTGCAACTCTTTGAACCGTGGTAACTGGCTTATGAGGAGCGCAGTAACCAAATCTGTTCTTTCAGTTTAGCCTTAACAGGCGCATAACTTCAAGACTAACTCCTCTAAATCAGTTACCAGTGGCTGCTGCCAGTGGCGCTTTGTCGTGTCTTTCCGGCTTGGACTCAAGTCGATAGTTACCGGAGAAGACGCAGCGGTCGGACTGAACGGG
>NZ_VPED01000074.1:0-4353 GCF_013417335.1 Acinetobacter sp. YH16031 | reverse complement strand
GCTAAAAACGTAAATGGAGCGTTTTTACAGCCACTTCCGTATTCAGAAGTGAAAGCCACAGCTAAATCTGTCGCTCGCTGGGTATGGCGTAACCATGCAGCAGCACATGCAAAGTTTATAGAGCGTCAGGCTGCTAAGGGGCGTAAAGGCGATTCTAGTCATGGCGGTAAAGCTAGATCAGCACAGTATAGCGATATGCGTCAGGAAGCCTTAAAAATGCATGTCATGGGTAAGAGCATCAAAGAAATTTCAGAATACTTAAGCGTGCATCGAAATAGCGTGTCGAAATGGATAAAAAATCCATGCACAAGTGCAACCTAAATCAGATATCAGCCCGTTTAACGGTTTTTGATTCGTGCAGGTGTGAAAGTGCAACCTAAATCAGATATCAGCCCTGTCTTAAACGGGGCTTTTTTATTTCTGAATTAAATTTTTAAAAAACTATGACTGAAGGAGTTAGCAATGGTTGTGGGCAAAGACTTTTCCTGTGCATCAAACCTGTGTGTAACTCAACGTATAAATCTGTGATTTATGCGGAGTTATGCATAGTGTTTGTGCATAGATCAGAAAAGGCGTTCGCTTGCGATTGTCCATAATCTTGTAACGACTAATTAAATACGGGCCTAATCCCAGATAGCCTTTGATCAGGCAGCCAATATTCTGACGAATCTTGCCTGCGCTAGATCAACATGCTATTGTGATTAGCCAGCACACACAAAGGGGACTTTCTTCGCTTCGCTTGAAGATTCCCTTTTGTGGCACTGGATCAGGGGCTTCACCCCCGACACCCCCGAAAACCGCCCAAAGAAAAAATCATAGATTTTCCCTTTGTCCGGTTACCGCCGAGGATTGGATTTAGTCATGACAAAACAAGACGTAGTGAAAAGACAGAAGGAAATCAAAATCCGTTTGACGGATGAAGAACATGAAAAGCTTTTGAAGCTATGCACTAAAGCCAGTCTAGCTAGTTGGATGCGTGAAACTTGCTTAGGTGAAAAACAGCCAAAACGTAATCAGATCCGCGAAGTAGATCCTCAGTTACTCAGACAACTTGCAAGTATTGGTAATAACCTGAACCAGATTGCCAGAATCATGAATCAACAGAGCAAAGCTAATTCTGCGATAGACCGAATTGCTGTTATTACTGCTTTAGCAGGCGTAGAGCGAGAATTACAGAGATTGCACGATGATCATAAAAATACATAGTCGTGGTGTAGGTGGTGGCTGTGGTCCCGTTGATTATTTACTTGGCAAAGACCGAGATCGGGAAGACGCAAGGCTAGACCGTGGCGACCCTGAACAAATGATTCAGCTGATTGATAGCACTAACTTTGCTCAGAAATATACGTCTGGCGTTTTATCGTTTGCCGAGCGTGATTTAGATGAACACCAAAAGCAACAGATCATGGATAGCTTTGAACGTGCATTACTTCCTGGACTAGATAAAGACCAATATTCAATTTTATGGGTACAGCACCAGGATAAAGACCGCCTGGAATTAAATTTTGTCGTTGCCAATGTGGAATTGCATAGCGGAAAACGCCTACAGCCATATTATGACAAGGCAGACCGTCCACGTTTAAACGCTTGGAAAGACTTAGTAAACGATCATTACCAGTTAAAAGACCCTAATGACCCTTTGAACAAGCGTGAACTATGTACACCCAATAATTTACCTAGAACCAAAATTGAAGCGTGTGAAGCTATTACAAACGGGCTTTTAAGCGTAGCGGAACGTGGAGAGCTAAAAAATCGTGATGATATAGTCAAAACGCTTGAATCAGCAGGGTTTGAGATAGCCCGAACCACTAAGAAAAGTATCAGTATCAAAGACCCCGAAGGGGGGCAGAATATCCGTCTAAAAGGGGCTATCTATGAGCAAGATTTTAGATTTGGCAAAGAACTTCGAGCAGACATCGAACGAGCAAGCCAAGAATACAGAGCAGATCGTAGCAGCCGAGTTCAAACAGCACGAGCAACGCTTGATCGGCTTACTGAACGAAAACGAGAAAGTAATCAAATCCGCTATCCAAGAGCAGAACAAACGTCTGTTCCCGATTATGTTAAAAACTTGGAGCATCGTAGCCATAGCCATCGTAACAACGCTTCTATTGATGTGGGGAATTTTGACGTATCAGAGCTACAAAATCGGCAAGAACGCAGACTTAATAGCCCAGCAACAGGCCACAATTCAACAGTTGAAGGACGCAGGGGGCAATTTGAATATAACGAACTGTATAGACAACAAGAACCGAAAACGCACATGCATTCAGATGAACACCAAAGCAGGAAGCTGGAAGGGTGGCTATCTAGTGCCAATGGGGTATTAATTGATGACAGAACTCGAAAAGCACTTACTCGAAGCCTTGGAACAAGCTCAAGCACAACAGCAGCAGAGAGAAGCCGATTTACAGCAGATGTTCGAAGCTACACGGCAGGAAAATCAAGCTATCAAGGCAGCCTTCAAGAGCTTACTGGAAAGTATTTCCGAAACAGATCGGAAACAAGCGGACAACTGGAACAACTTAATAAAGCATGTCAGCGACTTGAATGGACAACTGAAAGACTTCGAGAAACAAAACAGGCTTTTGAACAATCAGTTAACCACAATACAAGAGCAGTTGATAAAGTTGAAAAAATGAATAAACCTCAAATTAGTTACAGTCCTAAAATGAGGTGAATAAGCTTATTTCTTACATACAAATTTATATAGGTCGTGTTTGCTAGAACCGGGTACTAAGTCAAACCACTGAGTTGGATTTGGCTTAATTGCTGTAGCAGAAATTTCACTGTATCCAATTTCCTGCATTTTTCCTGTTTTACAGTTGGTTTTAGTAGAGGTATAACCAATACTGTCAACGCCTACTCGCTTATGTAAAGCTGTGACAATATCACCTGATTTTGTTTGTTTTATTAAATAGTATTTACCTTTATCCCCTGACGCACTTCGCGGAATAAGTGTATCTGCTAAAGCATGGCCAGTAGCAAATATAGCGATAAATATAAGTACTAGTTTTTTCATATTCTTTTTACTCTAAATAAGGGGCTTTAAATGTTTAAAATTCTCGCGATAAGTTTACTAGGTTTATCTTTAATAGGGTGTGGAAATTCTGATCCTAATGCGCCTTCAAAACCTAAAAAACCTAAAACAGAAATGCAGATGCAAGCGGCTAAATTCTCTAGTATGTCTAGATGTTTAAAGTCGATTCAAGATACAACTAAATTACCTTTGAAGCCTATGACAGATAAACCAGAAAAAGTTACAGGTTTTCTTGGGGATACAGAGAGACAGTTTTATTGCGGAATCAAAGAAACAGGTACTGAAGGTACTTTCGTAGAAGGATGGTACACCGAAGAAGTAGAGGTTTATTAACAATGAAAAGGGCCAAATATGGCATAAGTCAATGTTAAGAAAAGAAATTTTGAAATGTATGGCAAAGAGTGGTACATTTCTGTAGGCGAAAAAAAAGCAAGCTGGCAGGCTCACTTTTTTCTCTTTGTTAAACAAATGCTTAAAGCATAAGTCAAACGCAAACTCGATACTTGCAATTGTACTGATGTTTTGACGCATTGCAACACCTTGGACGTTGCTAGTGATCAATAACCAACAATTTACAGCAGATTTTTACGCAAAATTACCTCACAAACCTTACTGTTCGGACGACTTAGGGTATGGGGTAATCATCCGACCAAAGAAAACGGCTATCCAAATGCCGTATATCCAACACAATCAACCGTGTTTAGTCACTTCTTTAGTGTTTGATATAGATCGACCAGACGCTTTTTTTGCTTGGTTTGATGCAAACCTACCAAAACCTAACTGGATAGCCAAAAACAAGCAGAATTGCCACGCTCATGTGGGATACATGCTTTCAGCACCAGTTTGTACGTCACATCGAGCAAAACAGAATATTCTTGAGTATCTAGCCAAGATTGAGCAAGCGTACACGCTTGCTTTAGGCGCAGATCGGGGCTATTCGGGCTTAATCACTAAAAACCCATGCCACAGTACATGGGAAACGCATATTTCTAACGTCCAACCGTATGAACTGGGTTATTTAGCTGATTTTGTCGAGCTTCAAGAGCTTAAAACCGATTTACAAGAGGTTTCAGGACTTGGTCGTAACTGTATGATGTTTGATACAGTGCGTTTTTGGGCCTATAAAGCGATTAGAGAACATTTAAGTGTTGGGTTCGATAGCTGGTATGCAGAAGTACTAGAACAGGCTAAAAACGTAAATGGAGCGTTTTTACAGCCACTTCCGTATTCAGAAGTGAAAGCCACAGCTAAATCTGTCGCTCGCTGGGTATGGCGTAACCATGCAGCAGCACATGCAAAGTTTATAGAGCGTC
>NZ_VPED01000073.1:0-4449 GCF_013417335.1 Acinetobacter sp. YH16031 | reverse complement strand
CTTGTTGCTTGTATCGCTTCGCTAGAGACGTTACAGCGTTATAAGAGCATTGCATAGCTTCCGCTACCTCTTTCCAACTCAGCCCCTTCTCTCGTAGCTCATACGCTGTTTTGCGACGATTTAATGCCTCTTTCTCGTAATCTTCTCTGTCTATAGCAGTGTATTTTATTACTGTTGTTATTGAGACATTAAATTTTTTTGCTAACTCTTTTTGTGTTAATCCGTCTCTGTTTACTCTCATTTTTTACCTCCTAAAAAATCAAGCATATTCAATATTTCGCTTTGTTTTTTATAGTTATTTTTTTTCTTTCCTAGATTCTTTTTTCCCCTTGCGCTTTGTATCTCTGAAAACTTAGCAACGTCAAAATTTTTCCATGTCCATTTGCCTATACTTCGGGCTGTCGCTTTTATTTCATTGAATGGCAAAGGGTTTTGCTGATTACAAACAGCGTTGAGGTTGATCGCTTGTCTCTCAACTTCTTTCATCCATTGTTCAAATGATGATGAAGATTTAAACCCTAAAACTCGTTTATAAGACCAAGCTCGCAGATCATCAAAAAGGTTAACATTGCGACCTAATCCGTAATTTTCAGCTTTAACGCTTTTAGGTTGATTTAAATCGACAAAATCAGCGAGATAATCGAGATCATACAATTCAGCACCAGACCACCAAGGCGACCAATGACTATTTAACGGGTTTTTAGTAATAAGCCCTACATAGTTAGGGTCTGAACCTAATCTGTTTGCTATGCTGTTTTCTACTGCGGAGGCATAGCGTAACGGTTTTAATTTTGCTTGTTGTGTTTTACAAACCCCGTTCTTCAAAATATAACCATAATGACACCTGCCAGATTTGGGGCTTTTCGTTATAAAGTGAGGAACAGGCAAGTTAACTTCTTCAAATTTATAAAAACAATTTTCTTCATCTAGATCGAATAGCAAGCAAGTTTGTATAGCTGGTTGATTAGCTTGTATGTAAAGCATTTCTAGCGCTTTTTCTTTTTTTCTAATTCTTAACCCATTACTTAAATCGTCAGAACAGTAGGGCTTCATTGGCATTTGACTTATAAAATTTTGTCTATTATCGTTGTTAAACATAAAGCAGTCCTTTTTCTCTGAAACCCTGTTGCTACGGTCGCCAAACTCAAAGCAATAGGGTTTCTGTTTTCTTATGTTTTAATACATCAAAAAAGTTTGTCAAGTGATTGCCTTAACCATATCAGATAACAGCCCCAAAGGGGTGGTTTTTTGGGCGTTAGCAAAGCAAACCTTTTTGAACGCTTCAAACTAACAAAAACAAGTTTTGTCAGCTCTCAGCGTTGAGCTTAATAGCTATCTTTCAAATCCTCGTCTTTAAAGTATTCGATAGCTTTAAGTATTTTCTCAAGGTCTACTTTATTTTTTTTATCTAATCCATCTTTTAATAATCCAGCCAGAATTGAGTTCTTTATTTCTGCTGTTACAACCATAGGGGCTAAAACAGATCTAGACTTTGGGTAGTCCTCCCAATGAAGACCTAGGCATTTTCTTGATTCTTCTTCGTTATTTAAGTGGTTATACTTACCGTATATCACGTAAAATCTTTTCT
Organism: Acinetobacter sp. YH16031; assembly: GCF_013417335.1. Taxonomy (NCBI): domain Bacteria; kingdom Pseudomonadati; phylum Pseudomonadota; class Gammaproteobacteria; order Moraxellales; family Moraxellaceae; genus Acinetobacter; species Acinetobacter sp. YH16031. The sequence goes on along the minus strand of NZ_VPED01000073.1, from coordinate 2,861 downwards.
TTTCATCATAATGTGCAATGTTATATTCTTTCCAGTATGAAATGATCTTATCCATTATTTATTCCTTTTTTGAGGTTTGTTATGCCTAAAAATCACCTTATTTTTTCTACAATTACTCTAATAACAATCTGTTATCCAATCATATCATTAGCTAATGATATTCCGATTGAGTGTAAATCAGTAGAAGCTAACGCGTTAGTAAATCAAGCTTATAAATCACAATATGATAAGGCTTTTGTTGCTAAGCAACGGTTAGATCCAAATGAACCAGCGTCGTTAGTTTATGAAAAATTGACTGATTATGATTATAAAAATGGAGACTTCAAAGACATAATTATTCCATTGGATATATCGTTGACCCAAAATGCAGATACTCAATTGTTGGCTGTTCGAGAGGTTGCATATGATAATAAAAATAAAACTAGAACTTGTGAGGCAGCGGTTAAGATTTCAATAAGTGGTGTATTAATCGAAAATTATCAGGAATTAATTCCTAACGATATAGAGTTTAGAGATTTTACAAATCAGTTTAAAAATAAAGAAATAGGAACATTTAATATTAAATATATATTGGATAAGGATTATTCTGGTAACAATCAGATAGTTGTCTATGGATTATAATTAAGTGCGTAGCAGTGAGCGGAGCGAACTAGAAGAAAAAAGACCTCAAGATCGGTTTTGATTTTGGGGTTTATGTATTGACAATAAAGCAAAATATCTTATTTCTTAAGTAAGGGATACCTTAGATAGCAAGTTAGCGCAATACTTCGTATTACGTTACTTGTGAGGGGCTTCGCCCCTTCAATCCCCTGAAGGTCAAAACATAAAACACAAGGAAAAAAACATGGCAAATTTGAGCAATTTAAAAATTCTCATTGAAGATAAAAAAACATATAAAGATCGCTATCAACGTAAAAATTTTATTTCTTTATGTTTAAGTGACGAAGAATTAACAGAAGTTGAATTGTTAGCTGAAAAATTAGATTTAAAAAGAGCAGCAGCTATAAGAGCGTTACTTTTAAATAAATCTGCAATATTAAAAAATAAAATAAAAAATAACGGAAATAAAGAATATCTATTTCTATTAAATAATATATCTAATAACATTAATCAAATCGCTAAAAAAATTAATGCTAATATTGATTTTTTTATTAACAGCGCCAACGGTGAGCAATTCGCTTATTTGTTTGAAGAACTAACAGAGGATATAGAAAAAATAAAAGAGGTTTATAATGATACACAAACAGATAGGAGGTAAAAACAAACAGAGAAACGTTAAAAACTCATTATCTTATTTATTGCGTAAAGACAAAATAGAAGAACAACAATATATAAAAGTTTTATCTACAACAACAGAGAAAGATATTTTAAACTTTAACGAATATATTCAATCAAAAAACTTCTCTCACCCATACACAGCGGGCGTTCTTTCGTTTGAAGAAAAAGACATCGACGAAGATTTAAAAAATAAAATCATGTCAGAATTTGAAGAAATGATGTTCGCAGAAATCGCACCTGAGAACCGTCCCCCGGTCCTTTGGGTGCAGCATCAAGATAAAGGGCGACTAGAACTTAATTATCTTACATTCAACGCATTAGCAGATAAAAGAGCATACAAAACATACTATCACTATGCAGATAAAAAACTATTTAACGCATTTTGTGAAGTTGTTAATTATGAGAATAATATTAGCTCAGTTATAGACGTAGAAAATCACAAAGAAAGAAATAAGCTAATTAATACTTTAAATAATAAAATACCAAAACACAAAAAAGATATAGTAAATAAATTACAGGAAGAAATAATAGCGAAAATATCAATCGAAGAAATAAACAACAGAAAAGAATTAATTGATTTTTTAACTAAAGAGAAAAATATAATTATAAATCGTACAGGTGATAATTATATATCTATTAAATTTAGCGAAGAAGATAAGCCTGTAAGGTTAAAAGGAGATATCTATGAACAGAGCAGAGATTACAAAACTTATAACGAAGAATCAAGAATCGATCACAGAGCAGATCGAGAGTACGTTAAAAACGCACTCAGAGAGCACACGAGCGTTTTTGACGCAGAGCTTAGCAAAAGAACAAGTAGAAATAAAAAACGCTTTAAAAGAACACAGAACGAAAATAAGAATAGCAATGAACAAAACAATAAGAGAACAAATGACATTCAGGATGTTAGATCTGAAATATCAAGTAATAATAATAGCCTTATTAGGAATGAATTTATTTTTCTTAATTTTAATAATGATTTTAATAAAGAGAATTTAAACAATGAGCAGAATAATAGAAGCGATAAAACAGAAGAAAGAACAAGAGAACAAAGAATTAGAAGCATTGGAAGCGAAATTGAAAACATTAATCAAGAACAACAATCTATTTATTCGAAATTCGAAGATAGAAGTAGAGAACAACAATATATTAATGAGAAATCTAAAAGAATTAGAAGAAGAATTAGACTATCAAACAGATATGTTGACAGATTTTTTAGATTATTTTTTGACAATATCGAGCGATTTAAACGAACTCAAGAACTCAAAAAAAGCATCACTCAAAAAGTCTCAAAATTCTTTAAAAAACAAGAAGAAACGCAAGGGCAACAAAACAAAATTGAAAGACGACGAAGATTTAAAATCTGATATTCAAGACATGAAAAAAACGCTTAGTTTTTTATTTAGTTATTATAAGAACCACATAACAAAAGAGAGCTAAACGCTCTCTTTTAGACCTTGTTGCTTGTATCGCTTCGCTAGAGACGTTACAGCGTTATAAGAGCATTGCATAGCTTCCGCTGCCTCTTTCCAACTCAGCCCCTTCTCTCGTAGCTCATACGCTGTTTTGCGACGATTTAATGC
>NZ_VPED01000072.1:0-4551 GCF_013417335.1 Acinetobacter sp. YH16031 | reverse complement strand
CCTGCCTTACCGACTTTGACACTTAAACGAGCAATCGCCATTAGGTCTTATCCTGTTCCTTTTTTCGGTTACGTTCTTTTTTAAACGCTCTTTGATCAAGTATCGAAGCCCACATCATAATGATGATAAGTAGCGGTGCTGCGATCACGCCAAAACTAATATCTTTGATTTTTCCCAAGACCTGTTTTAGTTGCATGCTGTTGCTCCTAGCTTTGGTACTTCTTTTTTTAATTCAATTGAAAATTGAATTAAAAAAAGAAGTTTCAGGGTTTTAGGGATGAAATCCCTAACGTGCTTAGGTTTCTCAATGAAATTGAGAAACGTCTAAGCGCGCCATCAAAATTTTGATGGAAGTGCAGGCGACAATATCTAGAACGAACTTTAACAAAATTGCGTACCTTGGACGTAATTATTTTGTTATCGTTCTTTGAGAATTGAGCATGTACTTTTGCGGTATCTGAATTAAGGAATTGAATATGAATAATGAATGGCTGTCTGAAAAAATTACCTACATTTCTGCATTAAAGAATCCAAGTGATGCTCAAAAACTTCTATTGGAATTGGCTCAAATTCAGTACCGAACACCTGAACAAGAAAAGAAATTAAATGCCCTTATCAAAGCTGAAAAAGCTATAGATCGAGCAAATAAACAGAAAGTCGTTGTTAGAAAATTACTCAATGCGGAAAAGGAAGCTGAACGTAAAGCTCGTACACGTCACCTCATCCAATTAGGCGCACTTTTTGAAATTGCTAACCTAGATCAGCGTGACCCCGCCGAATTACTTGGAGTTCTGCTTAAAACTGCTGAAATTGATCCAAATGATATGAAATGGCAAATTTGGAAAGAATTAGGACAAGAGATATTAAATCAACGTAAAATTAATTAACTACAAGAAACTTTTGCACCTTGAAACCTCATGCTTTATCTAACTTATAAGTTGCGATCTTAAAAATGAAAGAGATACGCGCTCATGTTGTTTTTAGTTTTAACTGGATAAAGCATAAAGCCATGCGTGGTTCAAATCCACTGTAAGCCTTGAAATAAATAGAAAAATCAAAAGGGCAGATAGGCTTCCCCTTTTCTGCCCAAATAAAAAAACGCCCCTCAGGGCGTTTAATGTACTTTAAAACACATAAGGTCGAACAAAGATCAGGAAGAAAATTCCGAGCATTAAGAACCACTTTAAGAAGTAGTACAGTTGACGGTTGGTTTTCTTCAAGGCTTTAGCTTTGATCCGCACTTGATAGACATAACCAAAGACTTTATTCAGTCCACCCGTTTGATCCCCTGCTTCATTTGGAGAGCTGGCAGCGGTCATAACTTTTTTACCAAACCAGTGATTGAAACGTTCCATAAAGCGTGTCTTTAATGGACGCTCGACATCGGCAAAGAAAATAATGCGGTTTTGATCAGTGGTGTTTTCGGCATAGTGAATATAAGTTTCATCAAAGACCACGCTTTCACCATCGCGCCATGAATAGCGCTCACCATCCACATCAATAAAGCAGCGATCATCATTCGGTGTGATCAACCCCAAGTGATAACGCAATGAACCCGCATAAGGGTCACGGTGACGAACCAAACGGCTGTCAGGTGCCAGCTCGGTAAACATCGCGGCTTTAATGGTCGGCAAGGTTTTCAGCAACGCCGTCGTTTTTGGACAAAGTTCAGCGGCTGATGGATGTGCAGAGTCATACCATTTCAGATAAAAACGCTTCCAGCCTGTTTTGAAAAAGGAGTTAAACCCCAAGTCATCATAACTGCTCGATGCTTTAATTCCGCCTTTTTCATATAAAGCTTTTGCTTCATCACGAATCATTTCCCAGTTTTCATCCAACACTTTTAAGTCTTGAAAATGCTGTGTATCGATATATGGCTGATTCGGTACCTTTGAAAACATGTACATGAGGTAGTTAATTGGCGCAAGAATCGTTGAGTGATCGAAAAATTGACGATAAAACGAGTGACGAACCTTCCCACGTTGCTGAATATAAAGTGCAGAAAGAATAAAAATCGCCAGAATGATCCACTTAATCATATGAAAACCTGGAAACCAAAGAAAACGAAATAAAAGAAAAAGACCAGTATTCGGTCTAGACTGCGAATTGTAGCATAGGCTGCAAAGTACGTCCTATTTCCAGCTTTTCATCACAAGTTTTCATTAATTATTGCAATTGGCACATGGTTTTATTGGAATAAGAAAAGCAAAGAAGTATTTAAAGAACTTAAACAAGCTATTGAAAACATAATTAATTAGTCAAATAGCCTAAGCAATAAAATTAGAATAGATCAAACATCCGCTTATTATTCTTAAACGCTTAATAAGCTCTCAACTTCTCAACTCGCCCCCAAAGCGTCGCACTTCGTGCTTTGGCTTTGGAAACGGTTGAGAGAGTTTCGGCAATACTCTCCCTAAAGGCGGTCATTTAAAAAAATGACGCATCCTTTAAGTATTGCCGATTTACCGTATATTCTTTTGGCTTCGGAGCCACGTATATCGGTCGTATCCGCACATAGCTTTGCAAACTATGCAGACAAGGACTAAAGGTCTTGCACCTCTCCCCACACGCTCCCTGTCGAAGTATGGCGGTATCTCTGCGAGGGTTTCCCCAACATACAACTTAACCAACCTATACAACTACTCTTAACGCTCCGCTTTTGTGAGATTCCCCTGTAGCGGTTTAGCCTTTCGACTATCGCTACGTTGCACCAGTGACACTTATTCCCTCCACATGCAACGCATGCCAATCCGTAAAACGGACACGCAGAAGCAGGCAAAGCTCGATCTATGATGCTTATTTGATGATTAAAAACACGTATTAACGAAGACTTATCATTTTGAGTCTTGATCTAAACACTGTTTATTGTGAAAATAGAGTTCAGGTACAAGCCTTGTGGTGAAATCTGCACGAGTTGGTAGCTCTGCTGATCTTCGTTACTTGATGTTAGCGCATCAAATAACTGCGTACCGCTGAATATAAAGCGAAAGCCCATTGAGTTTCAATACTGAATGGGCTTTTTCTTTTTCAGATGTTTGTTATTTAGGGTCTATCACGCAAAAATCTTTAGCATTTCCATATCCGCACTGTTCTTTCATCACTCGGACACACGTTTTAGATTCTCCATCGACTTTACAGCTTCCAAGATCAAACTGAATGCCTTGCTGTCTTAGGCTCTCGATCTGCGGGATATTTTCTAAAGGTTTGATATAAACACTAAACAGCCAAATGATGCCAAGCATAAGAATGGCGAAAATGCCTAAAACGATAGTGATGATTTTCCATGAAAATTGATCACTGGTTGATTCAATCGAGTTTTTTAAATGTCCAAGTGCTTTGGCGGTCTTAATAAGCTCCGCTGTACCCTCCTGTAAGCCCGTATTTAGCGATTTTGATACGGTACTATGGGTTTGCCCTGCTATGACCTTTTGAATGCGTTCTTCGGTGATTTGAAGCTCTTTAACAGCCTGATTGACTAGGTTCTGCTGTTGTTCTGCAACTGCCATCAGTGCATATAACTTTTTTTCATCAGGTGTCATCGGCTCATCCCCTTATAACTCATGGTTTTCTGTTGCTCTCGTTCTAATTTCTGCTGTTCTTTGTACTGCTGTAAGGCAAGTTGTTTGAAGCTGTCAAAATCAGCCTTAAAGCTCTCAATACCCTGTTTAATTTCTTTGTCTGAAATTGGGCTGTCTTTGAGTTCTTTCAGGTCTTTTTTCGGGTCGCCTAAGTCTAGTCGCTCAAGCTCTTTGTAGGCTGTACGTGACTGTTGCAAGGCTTCCCTGATTTCAGGGTCTTTGGCTTGGCTTGGTAATAATTTTTTTTCAGGTTCTTTGTCTATGCCTTGCTCTTTATAGCTTCGCATATCAATACGGCTGTCAATTTGGTGTTTTTCTAAATGGCTGTTGCATAAATCTGCCCATCTTTGGCGTAGGTCTTTAATATCAGTTTTTCGTTCCTGGTAACTCTTGCCGGTATTGTCTTTTTTAGCTCCGCCACGTTCAGGATTCTTGCTGTTATAGCGTTTGAAATATTGCTCCGGATCTCGTTCGATTCCATCTTGCAGACGTTCATTAAACATCAGGTGGACGTGGGGCTGATCGTTGCCGTCCATTGCTTTAGGGTTATGAATCGCAAATTGATACGGATATTTTGAGCCGATCTCGGACTGAATGAAGTCCTCAACCAGTTCTAAGCGTTGCTCGGCATTCATTTCTCTAGGTAGGGCAATTTCATATTCTCGATAGGTACTGCCATTTTTGCGCTCGTAAAGGTCGGCTGCCTGCCAAAAGGTAATCGGATTATGTTCAGCCCATTTCGGCATATTTCCATAGGCACTATGTTCAAGGTCGGTTTCTGCCTGCTCCTGTTTCAGCTTCTTTTCTTCATCCCGATCAATATATTCGGCATGCGGTGCTGCTTTGCCTGCCTTACCGACTTTGACACTTAAACGAGCAATCGCCATTAGGTCTTATCCTGTTCCTTTTTTCGGTTACGTTCTTTTTTAAACGCTCTTTGATCAAGTATCGAAGCCCACATCATAATGATGAT